>DASYCE010000013.1 GCA_036500345.1 Gemmatimonadales bacterium
TCCGATTCTCCCTCGGGATTGAGCAACACCGTCGACGCGGCATGCCAGATCGGCTTCCGCGATGCCGGCGCCGTCCGAGCCGATGCGGGCCGCGATTCGGGGAGCCAGATCCACGCGGCAATGACGTTGACGAAACAGAGAGCGGACGCAATGAACCCCGGGGCCTGCCGTCCCCAGTGCGTGGTGAGCGACGCGATCCCGGGGCCGAGGATCACGCCGGCATTCGTTGCCGCCGACAACCATCCCAGTGCCCGCGCGCGGTGTTCTCGTTCCACGGTGTCCGAGACGTAGGCCTGCGCGACGCCGGTCGTTCCACCGCCGAGCCCCTGCACGACCCGCGAGAGAAAGAGGAGCCAGAGGGAGTCCGCGAGTCCGAAGACGAGAAATGCCACCGACGATGCCAGCAGGCCGATGATCAGCGCGGGGCGCCGTCCATATCGATCGGAGACTCGTCCCCACAGCGGTGCCGCCACCAGCTGCGCGATCGAGAATGAGGCGATCAGCCATCCGACCGTCTCGGCCGTGGCGTGGAAATGAAGGGCGTAGAACGGGAGGAGCGGGATCACGATCAGTGATCCGAGCATGTCGACGAAGTTGAGCCCGATCAGGACGCTCAACTGGTTGAACTGTTCCCGTTTGGTGCGCGGTGCCGCATTCATGCGATTCGACGACTCCGTTCGGCCAGCAGGAATGCCCCGGTGCTGATCACGGTGAGGACCACACCGTACGCCGCCGCTTCGCCGAACGCCCCACCCCGGATCGCACCCAGGATCTCGAGCGAGACCGGCCGGGTGTCGTAGGTGTAGAGAATGATCGACGTCATGAAATCTCCCAGCCCCGTCACAAAGGCTAATGCCGCAGCACCCGCCAGGACCGGAAGCAGGAGCGGAAAGATCACGGTCCGAAATGCCCGCCACGCCCCCGCGCCCAGCGATGCCGCTGCCTCATCGAGCGACGGATCGAGCGCCCGGACCGCTGCAACCATCGGCCGCCCCACCACCGGAAGTGAGCGGATCAGGTAGGCCAGGGGAAGGAGCCAGAGCGTGCCGATCAATACGATCCGTCCGGCGGCTGGTTGCAGCACCGAGAACATCGTCGCCAACGCAATCGCGTAGACTGTCCCCGGGACCGCCCACGGCAACGCCAGCCCGGCTTCGAGCCAGCGGGAGAATCGCCGCCGCGGATCGCGCGCCACCATGGCCACCGCGAGAGCCAGCGCCGCCGCAACGCCGGCAGCAAGTGTCGCCATCCACAGCGATGTGGCGAAGGGGCGCCACTGTACGGGATCGGTAATAAGCGATACGTAGTTGCTGCCGGTCCATGCCGCGGGCAACGCGGTCGAGGTCCACCCGCCTTGCGCGACGAACGAAACCATCAGCAGCATGAGGTGTGGCAGCAGCAGCCAGCCGGTTACCGACCATCCGATCACACCGAGCACGATCCGCCTGCGCCGCGACCCGGTTCGTACCGGCGCCGGCGCGATCCCTTTCCCCGCCCCGCGGACGCCGGCGCCGCCAATTCGTGATGCCATCACCAGTGCCACAATCGCCAGTGCCACGAGAGACAGCGTCTCGACCATGGCGATCGGGATGTCACCGTTGAGGCGGGTGCTGACGATCTGCGTCGGGAGCACGCGAAAGCCGCCGCCGAAGACGTATGGCGCCGAGAATGACGCCAGGGACGAAAGCGCGGTGAGGAGCGCGCCGTTGCCGATCGCCGGACGCAGCAACGGGAGGAGGATCGTACGGATCGCGCGGCTGCGACCTGCACCGAGAGCAGTGGCGGCCTCAAGCAGCGCCGGGTCGAAGGTGGCCAGCGCGCCGCGCACCAGCAGATAGGTGTAGACGTACATCGTGGTGGCGTGAATGAGGATCACCGCGCCCGCGCCGTCGAATCGCCACGGCGGCGTGTCCGAGCGGGCGATTGCCATCACGAGGTGCGCAAAGATGCCGCTCTCGCCGTAGAGGAAGAGAAAGGCGACCACGCCAACCAGCGGCGGGAGGACTGCCGGGAGCGCCAGCAGAGCGGACACAACCCGACGGCCCGGGAAGTCGGCGAGCCGGGTGAAGAGTCCGAGCGAGACGCCGAGGATGCCGCCGAGCACGACGCTGGCGATTGCGAGCCCGGCCGAGTTGATGACAGCGCGCCATTCATTCGGATCGGTGAGAAACGAGTGGATCGGCCCCGTGGTCCACGCACCGTGCACCCGGATCGCATCAACGCCGACGAGCACCATCGGCTCTACGACGAGCCACGCGAGGGCGGCGAGGAGGAGCGGCGCGATCAATCGGCGCATCACGCCGACGCGCCCCAGGCGTGAGCACCGATCCCCGTCGGCTGCAGGCGGACTGCATCGCCTTCTGCCGCCGCATCGGGGCGCGCCGCCACTTCGATCTCCTCGCCGCTTGCGAGGCGCACCGTGAGCACAGCATTCGCACCAGCGAACCGGCGGCGAGCGACTGTTCCCGCGAGCGTGCCTGACGGCGCCAGCTCGACCGCTTCAGGCCGCACCAGGAGACGCACCGCGCCGGCAGTGCCGGGCGCTGCGGTCGCTCGCCATTCGCCACCGCCGGCGGTGACCCGGACGATATCGCCGTCAGCGCCGACAACGGTCCCGGCAAGCTCGGAAGTCCGGCCAACGAACTGCGCCACGAACGGCGTCGCCGGCTGCTGATAGAGATCCTCGGGACGCCCAAGCTGCTCGAGGACGCCACGATGGAGGAGCGCGATCCGGTCGGCCAGGTCGAACGCCTCTTCCTGTTCGTGCGTCACCAGGATCGTCGTGATCCCGGTGCGGCGCACCAGATCACCGAGTTCCTTCCGCGTCCGCTCACGAAGCGAGGGGTCGAGGTTCGACAGCGGCTCGTCGAGGAGCAGGACTCGCGGACGTGGTGCGAGGGCGCGCGCGAGGGCGACCCGCTGCTGCTGGCCGCCCGAGAGCGATGCGATGTTCCGGGACTCGAAGCC
The DNA here is from genome assembly GCA_036500345.1 of Gemmatimonadales bacterium. Taxonomy (NCBI): domain Bacteria; kingdom Pseudomonadati; phylum Gemmatimonadota; class Gemmatimonadia; order Gemmatimonadales; species Gemmatimonadales bacterium. Next base: position 2,968 of record DASYCE010000013.1, read on the forward strand.
GCTGAGATCGACCATCGCCAGCACCTCGGCGGTGCGCGCGTCGCGTGCTTCGCGCGGCATCCGCTCGGAGGCGAGACCGTACGCGACATTCTCGCCGACCGTGAGATGCGGGAAGAGTGCGTAATGCTGGAAGACCATGCCGCAGCGACGCTCGAGCGCCGTCCGCGACGTGACGTCGTCGCCGTCGAGGATGATCCGCCCGGCGTCGACGCTCTCGAAACCGGCGATCATTCGCAGCAGCGTCGTCTTGCCGCTGCCGCTCGGCCCGAGCAGCGCGATCAGTTCACCGTTGGCGACCTCGAGCGACACGCCGGCCACGACCGTTGTCGCACCGAACCGCTTGGCCACATTGTCGAGACGGACGGTGCTCATTTCCCCTCCTCGCGACGGCCAGTCCCGCGGACGCGGTGATCCCAGTATCGCATCCAGTCGGCTCCGTGCGCCGCGAGCATCGCCCAATCGATCGGCGCGGTCACCATCTGATGATCGACGTCGCGGACCCACTGCGGGACGCGATCGGCGGGGAGATCGGTGCGCGCCGGAAGACGCCAGCTCTTCTGCGCGGTGAGAATCTGCGCGTCGATGCTGCCGACAAATTCCTCGAACCGTTCGGCTGCTCGGCGGTGCTTCGTTCCCTTCACGATTGCGATGGCGTCGTCGATCACCGGTGTCCCGCTGGCGGGAAAGGTGTACCCGAACGGCATTCCCTGGCTTTGCCAGATCAGCATGTCCGGAAGATCCCACAAGGTGATGGTCCCTTCGCCCCGTGCGAGCTTCTCCGCCAGGATCGCCGGATTGAGCGCGTAGGTGCGCGTCTGCGCGTCGAGACGGCGGAGCCACGCCATCCCCTGCGCCGTGTCACCGGTCCGCTGCATGCTACGCATCACGATCATCCCCCAGATGGCACGCATGGTGCCGCTGGCGACGGGATCGCGAATCAGGATCTGGTCGCGCCATCTGGGAAGGAGGATGTCGTCCCAGTCCTTCGGCGCGTCCGCTGCGGTGACGAGGTTGCGGTTGTAGGCGATGACCGACGGCGTCCGATAGACCGGCCAGTACAGATCGTGCGGACCGATCCCTTCGGAATCGACATTGCGCCACCAGCTGGGACGGTATGGTTCGATGAGCGAGTCGGCAACGCCGGCGTCGAAGAGGGTCGTCGGTCCGCCGAACCAGATGTCGGCCACGGGATTCGGCTTCTCGAAGCGGAGCCGATCGACGACGTCCTGGCTCCCCATGTCGAGCCAGCGGACGTCGATGTCGGGATTCGCCGCTTCGAAGGTCCGCTCCATCAGCTCCAGCAGGCCGCGATCATGCGGTGAATAGATGGTCAGGTGTTCGCGATGGTCGCGGGAGCAGGAGGAACACAACAAGATCGCGAGCGTGAGGCCGATCCTTCGACTGCGCAGGCGCTGCGCGCCCGCTCCGCTCAGGATGACAGGCTCACGACGCACGATCACTAGTGCGCGGCAGCGTTTGGCCGCTGGCCCACCGCAAGAAGGTTCGCCCAGAGGCGCCACGCACCGGGAACCACGACGGGGAGCTGCCGGTGGAACGACAAACCGGTGTACACCGCGATGCCCTTCCCGACGTGCGCAATCAGCAGCCCACCTTCGCGCGTGATGTCGCCGGCGTCGTGCGTTTCGAGAACAGGTGTCCACGCCGGATCCCAGCTCGCGGGGAAATCGAGGCCGCGTTCCTGCACCCAGTTGTCGAAGTCGCGCGCGCCGATCGGATTGGGCCAACGGAGCACCTGCTGTTGCGGAGCGATGAGATGCACCGGTGCGGTTTCGTCGGTCACGCGGTTCTGCGTCGGCGCGCCGATGTTGAGCGGGCGCGGCGCATATCCGCCGCGAACGTACGGCGTCTGCTGGTACTGGATGATCAGCGTCCCGCCGGCCTCGAGCCAGCGCATCAGGCGCGGATTGGCGCGATCGAGCGACTCGTCGGCCTCGTACGCGCGCGGTCCGATCACGATCACCTTGTATGGCGCGAGCGATCCACGTTCAAGCGCATCGCCGGTGAGCAGTTGGACGTGGAGCCCGGCGTCGGTCATCGCCTCGGGCATCAGGTCGCCGCCGCCGCGCACGTATCCGATCGTCCCGACCGGCGCGAAGGCAATGTCGGTGACGACGATCGCGGACCTCGCATCGGTGACGATGTTCCGGTCGCGGATGTGCGGATAGCGGATTCGCTCGAGCCCGGTGTCGAGGGTGTCGTGGCCGCTGACGACGCGCGCGGAGATCTCGTATCGCTGCGCCGGCGTCGCAGCCGGCGTGGTCACGGTGAACGCCACCGTGGCGCGTTCGCCGACGCGGGTGAAGTGGACGTGCTGCGGCGCGGCGGTGGTCCAGCCGCGCGGCAACGCCAGCGAGACGACGGCGTCGGCCGAGTCCTGTTCGAGATGCTGCAGCACCACCTGGAACTGGTGCTGGCGCGTGCTCGCCGGCCAGAGGAGTTGCGACGGCTGGAGATCGACGGTGATCGGCTGGACGATTATCACCGGATGGCGCACTTCGCCGAGGACCGGATCGCGGAATCGCGCGGCAAGTTCGCGAGTGACGGTCATGTACTGACTGCCGGCCACGTGAAAGAGGAACGCCGCTTCGATCGGTGGCGCCTCGGGTTCACCCCAGAGCGACGGCGGACCGCTCCACTGGAACATCGCTCCCGCCAGCGGCTTCTCCAGATAGTACGGCGACGAAGGCGCGGCGTGATTCGCGACCGTCATCGTTGCCGTGCATCGATAGAGCGCCCCCGGTGCAACCGACGGCATCGAGCCGGCACAATCGCCTTTCCCAATGCTCACGCCGTCGTGCGGAACGAGCGCCGCGGTCACTCGAGCGGTATCGTGGCCGGCATTCCATACGGTCAGTGTCACGGGGACCGCTTCACCAGGCGTCACCTCGTCGCGGTCGGTCGTGGCATCGACGACGATCCCCTTCTCGATCAACTGCACTTCGTTGGCGTGCACGTCGTTTGCCGGCGGTGCTTCGCGCGGGATCCCCGCGAAGAGTGAATCGTCATTGCCGGTGATCGACGGGATCCGCTCAACCAGCCGCAGGCCGGTCCGCGAAGGGCCGAGCTCTTCGAGACCGCCCTGATTCTGGGACCGGTGCTGGGACCGGCTTCGTGCGGCGATCTGGCGCAGCGACAAGCCGACCGCGGGGTCGATCACGCCGCCGTCGAAGGTCAACGTGCCGCTCGTCCCTCGCGCATCGCGATAGAGCTTCGACGGCTGCCACGGAGGGAGATGCTCCTGCGAGACCAGCTCGGGGAATCGTGCCGGGTCGCCGGCGGCACGGTATGCCTCGGGGGTAAGAATTCCCGCGACCTGGTGATGACCGTGCCCATCGGCCGGCGTGCCGGAGAACACGGACACCACCACCTGCGGACGGAAGCGCCGGATGATGCGCACCATGTCCTTGAGGACCGAGTCGCGATTCCAGAAGCGGAACGTTTCGTCGGCCGTCTTGGAGAAGCCGAAGTCGAAGGCGCGGGTAAAGAACTGCTGGGCGCCGTCGATCTTCCGCGCCGACACCAATTCCTCCGTCCGCAACACGCCGAGCGACTTGCCAAGCTCGCTGCCGATCAGGTTCTGACCGCCGTCTCCGCGCGTGAGCGACAGATACCCGGCGGTGATCCCATCGCCACGCGCGAGAATGGTGAGGAGTTCGGTGTCCTCATCGTCGGGATGGGCGCCAATCATCAGGACGCGCCGCCAGCTTCCGGCGAGCTTCTGCTCCTGCGCGAGACGGGCGAGTCCGCCGGTGCCGGCACCACCGGTCTGAGCGGCAATGGGCGAAGCGACGGCTGCGATACCGACAATGAGGCACCCGGCAAACGCCAGGTGACGATATATACGAGTCATGGTTGCGGGGGCGGAGGTTCGACTGGTGGCGAGCCGTCGCGGGGACGGTCCTTCGGCGTCCGCTCGCGACCAATGGCGAACGCCAGAATGAATGAGATCAACGCAGCCAGGAGCAGTGTCTCTCCCGCGCCGCCGCCGCTGCCGTGCAACAGCAACAGCATCCCGACCGACGCGGAGATCGTCCCGATCCCCCGGAGGACTTCCTCCAGGTTGCGCCAATGGGTCTTGATCCCCCAATGGATGGCGCCGATCAGCCCCGCGATCCCCATCGCCAGGATGACATACCAGATCCCAATCCAGTAGCGCTTTCCGATCATCGGCGACCCTGGCGCGGCGGACGGACTGCTTGGCGATGAGAGAGCGAAACCGGAACGCTAGCGGTCGATGGGACGGGCGCCAAGGGGCAACCACCGTTTATCCCCGGTGCTCCCGGAGGAAGTCGAACGTGTAGATCCCGGTTCCGTGACCATCGCTCCAGCGAATTCGGAGACCATAGGCGCCGACGAGTTCCAGCGCCTCGGCGTGAACATCCCCGGGAACGCTGGACGGATCGAGGATCCGGCGCCCCGACATCTCATCCACGCATGCGGCGCAGGGGCAGGCCAACCGCAGCGATCGGAGGCCAAGAATCTGCGGCTCGGCGCCCTCTCCCCAGTCGATTTCGATCGCGTCGGGCCGTCGGCGAATCGCCCGCGGGACCTGTTTATCTTGGTGGCGCATGATCGAATCTTAGCCCCGGACCCGATGCCGATGCCCGAAACCGCGACCACCATTGCCTCCGGCAATCGCACCCTCACGATCCATTCACTTCCCGCGCTGCAACAGGCCGGACTGACGCGCCTCGACCAATTGCCGTTCTCGATCCGCGTCCTGCTGGAGAATGCGCTGCGGCACCGCGGGCACGGCTTCGTCACCGACGAGCATGTGCGCGCCCTCGCGTCGTGGACCCCGGCAAAGGCGGGGACGGCAGAGATTCCGTTCCTTCCCGCGCGCGTGGTGCTGCAGGATTTCACCGGCGTTCCGTGCGTCGTCGATCTTGCGGCGATGCGCGACGCGATGGCCGCGATGGGAGGTGATCCGGAGCGGATCAATCCAGTCGTCCCGTGCGACCTGGTGATCGATCACTCGGTGCAGGTCGACCACTACGGCACCGCCGAAGCGTTCAAGCTGAATGTCGCGCTCGAGTTCGATCGCAATGCGGAGCGGTACCAACTGCTGAAGTTCGCCCAGCGCGCCTTCAAGAACTTCAGGGTCGTGCCCCCGGGCACCGGGATCGTGCATCAGGTCAACCTGGAATATCTCTCGCCCTGCGTGCAGGTCCGCGAACAATACGGCGCGGTGACTGCCTATCCCGACACACTGGTCGGTACCGACTCGCACACCACGATGATCAACGGCCTCGGCGTCCTCGGCTGGGGTGTGGGCGGCATCGAGGCGGAAGCGGTCATGCTCGGCCAGCCGTACTTCATGCTCCTCCCCGAAGTGGTGGGGATGAAGCTGACCGGCGCGCTCCCCGCCGGCTGCACGGCCACCGACCTGGTCCTCACGGTCACGCAGCAGCTGCGCAAGCACGGCGTCGTCGACAAGTTCGTCGAATTTTTCGGACCGGGGCTTCATCAACTGCCGATCGCCGATCGCGCGACGATCGCCAACATGGCGCCGGAGTACGGTGCCACCTGCGGCTTCTTTCCGGTCGATGCCCAGACGTTGCGCTACCTCGAGCAGACCGGACGCGAGCCGGCGCAGGTCGCGCTGGTCGAAGAGTATTGCCGCGCCCAGCAGCTCTTCCACACGCCGGAAGCTGCCGATCCGCAATTCAATGCGATGCTCGAACTCGACCTCTCCACCGTCGTGCCGAGCGTGGCCGGTCCCAAGCGTCCGCAGGATCGGGTGCCGCTCGACGGACTGCACCGGAATTTCGACGAGAACCTCCCCGCGCTGATGCAGCCGACCGTTCCCGCGGCACGGCGGAAGCAGGCGGAGGTCGCGCTCTCGCGCTGGAACGGCGAAGGGGGCGCACCGCCGACCGGACATCCCGGGGCACCGGATCACTATCCGGTCGAACTCGAAGGAGCGGTCCACCAGGTCCACGACGGTTCGGTGGTGATCGCCGCGATCACGTCATGCACCAATACGTCGAACCCGTCGGTGATGGTCGGCGCAGGACTGCTGGCGCGGAAGGCGGCGGCCCGCGGGCTCAAGGCGCGGCCGTGGGTGAAGACATCGATGGCACCGGGGTCGCGCGTCGTTACCGACTATCTCAAGCGCGCCAAGCTCGACGGTGATCTCGACGCACTCGGATTCCAGACGGTGGGATACGGCTGCACCACCTGCATCGGCAACAGCGGCCCGCTCGCTGATCCGATCGCCACGGTGATCGACGAGCATTCGCTGGTGACGGCGTCGGTCCTCTCCGGCAATCGCAACTTCGAGGCGCGGATCCACCCGCAAGTGCGCGCCAACTATCTGATGTCGCCGATGCTCGTGGTCGCGTACGCGCTCCTCGGCCGCGTCGACGCCGATCTCAATCGGGATCCGCTCGGCACCGACCGTGATGGCAAGGAAGTCTTCCTCCGCGACGTGTGGCCAACGCCGAAGGAGATCGCCGAGACGATGAGCGCCTGCCTCGGGCCCGATCTCTTCCAGAAGCAGTACGGCGCGGTCTTTGATGGCGACGAAGAGTGGCGCGGGCTCAATGTTCCGGGCGGATCACGGTTCGCGTGGGATCCGAAGAGCACCTATATCCGGAATCCGCCGTTCTTCGCAAACCTGCCGAAGAACCCACAGCCGCTGACCGACATCAGCGACGCCCGCGTCCTCGCGCTGCTCGGTGACTCGGTGACGACCGATCATATCTCGCCGGCCGGTGCGATCCCCAAGAGCGGCCCTGCGGCGCGATACCTGCGCGAGCATGGCGTCGAACAGCCCGACTGGAACACGTTCGGATCGCGGCGCGGCAATCATGAAGTGATGATGCGCGGGACCTTCGGGAACGTCCGCATCAAGAACCGTCTCGTTCCGGACAAGGAGGGGAACTGGACGATTCACTTCCCGTCCGGCGAGGTGATGAGCATCTATGACGCGGCGATGAAGTACATCGACAGCGGAACGCCGCTGGTCCTTCTCGTCGGCAAGGAATACGGCACCGGATCGTCGCGCGACTGGGCGGCGAAGGGGACGACGCTGCTCGGTGTGAAGGCGGTAATCGCGGAGAGCTACGAGCGGATTCACCGGTCGAACCTGGTTGGCATGGGGATCCTGCCGCTCGGCTTCGAAGAAGGAAAGAACGCCGCGAGCCTCGGGCTTACGGGGAAGGAAGTCTTCTCGATCAGCGGGATCGCCGCAGCGAAGCCGGGTGGGACGGTCACGGTCACGGCGACCGACCCCGACACGAAGAAGACGACGACGTTCAAGGCGCTGGTGCGGCTCAACTCTCCCGTGGAAGTCGAATACCTCCAGCACGGGGGAATCCTGCAGCGCGTGCTGCGGATGTTCGCGAAGGGCTGATTGCCCTAGCGGTGAAACCAGAGCGCTGTCGCGGCGCCGACGATCGTGACCCACATCGTGATCCACATCGTCACCAGCCAGCGCGACTGTTCGCCGAGGCGGCGTTCGAGCATCACTTCGAGTGCGACGAGGCGATCATCGAGTCGCTTCTCCATTCCGTGGATCATTCCGATCAATTCGGTGCGGAATTCCGCGAGCCGCTGGTTGAGCTTGGCGTCAAGCCGGTCGAAATTGCGCTCGTTCAGCTCGCGCAGGTCATTCCGATATGTGATGTCCATCTGATTGAACCAATCGACCAGCTCGCGGACGATCTGCTCGCCGAACCGGTCATAGAGGGCCTTTGAAAGTCGCGCGGTCACCGGCATCAGTCGCTCGTGGTTGAGACGAGCGAATACAATAAAGACAGCTTTCCTGCTCAACGCAGCAGTTGTACGCGGTGGTGGTGCGAATTAGTGCGAATGCGGGCCCGAGGGATCATCACCTGAAGGGGCCGAAATATCGTCCGCTCCTTTGTGCCGCGTGAACGGACCTTCGACAGTCCGCGCATTGATCCATCCGGCAAGCGTGCTCTCATCAGGGATCGCCGCGGCGCGGTAGTACGTCTCGATCACGTTGATCGCGCGACGGCAATTGTCGATCGCCTTGCCGTAGGTCCGGACTGCACCGACATGGAGGCCGCGGCCGGTGTCGATCGTGGTGCCGGTCGCCTCGAACTGATCGAGTGCGGTGCCGAGGTCGTCGACGAAGTGATCGCCAAGGCCGAGGGGAATCAGCGTATCGACGCGGGCCGCCGTCGCTGCGAGCAGCGATCGGGCTTCGAGGAGAAAACGCTTGTTCGGGCCGGAGCGCGGCATGGAGAAGACGCCGAGAATGGTTGGATCGTCGTCGATCGCCTGGGCCGCCACGCTGACGACGCGTATCAGGAGCTCATCGCGAATCTTGCGTCGCGCGGCCCGGCGTTGAAGCACGCCTGCGCGCCGGCCGCTCCGACCGGCGGACTCCTGCAAGCCGAGATTGGTGACCAAGGTGACGGCGGCTTCGAGGCGTTGCAGCGCGACCCTGAAGCCGTTGTCGTCGATCGGGTGTCGCTGCGCGTAATCGAGGGCGCGCCGCGCGGCAGAGAGTTGTTGCCGAATCCTGGCCTTCATGGTGGACCTCCTGATTGCCCCGCCGCCTTGCGGCCGGGTAGTGAATCCGTGAGCGAGATCGGAATAACCTCGCGGGCATGCGATTGACGACATTGCGGTTGCAGCGGTCGTGCCATGAGCGATGGCGTTGTTGCGCAAGGAGTTAGCCGAGCCGTCAGGGACGGCGTCGAGAGAATCGTCCGGAAATCGGACAATGTGTCAAGTTGCGGAATGGTACGGGCGAGGTGTTGAACCACTCCGCTCACGGCGAAGTGCGGTCGGCAGCGCGAGCAAGTGAGCGGGCGCAGCGATAGGGCGGCGGTACGATCGGCACCTGGAGGGCGATTGCCGAATCGAACGATCGGTCGATTCGAGCCGTGATTCTGCGGCGCGATCAGCGGATCGGCAGTTCAGTGACTGAGGCCGACGAACTCGAGCAGCTGTCGGTTGCGCGATCCGCGATCCGGACGAACCAGGAACGTCGATCGACGGCGGGGCGACCTCTCCTGCAGTTGCAATCCACCCGGTGATTGCGAACCGATGAGTGCGATCGACTTCGGGACGGGCCCGGTCGGCGGATTCATCGATCCGGCAGGGGGTGTGATGATGTCGATTCGCCGAGGATCGAAGTGGATCGGATCGTACGTGAAGCGACGGCTGAGAATCGCAGCCGGGGTAGCGAAGGATGCGCGCGGTGCTGTCAATGGTCCGACCGGCGGTCGTGATCCGGTCAGTGCGGGAAACGCGGAGGTGCGGGGAGCGACAGGCTGAGGGCAGCAGCTCAGGATTGGCATCGGCACGGCGCCGCAGCTTTGGGCAGCATCGTCGCCGGGGTCGGCCGCGGGATCCTCCGGTCGGCACAGGTGGATTGGCTGCTGACAGCTCGCCGATGGGATCGATCAGACGCGGCATGTCAGGGGCGGCTGGCCGGCTGAATGACGTCAGAAGGATAGTTTTCATTGGTACCCCCTGACGCGGAACGGCCCGAAGCGACGCGTCGGAGCTAATCAATCAAAGGATTTCCAGATGGCCGACCAGCCGCCGAAGCAGTTCGTCTTCTACATCGCCGCAACACCGGAGAAGGTGTGGGAGGGATTCGTCTCATCCGAGTCGAATCGAATCCTCTTCATGGGGGCCGACCTCGAGACCGATCTCACGCCCGGCGGCCCGATGAACTGGGTCGGCAGCGGCAAGGACGGCCAGCGCGTCGCGTTTGTTCACGGGAAGGTGCTCGAAGTGGACCGGCCGAAGCGACTCCGGTACACCTTTGCAGTGGGACCGTCGGAGAAGTATTCCCGCGTGACGGTCGACCTCGTGGCCGAGAGCGAGGCGACGCAGGTCACGTTGACACACGACCAGTGGGCGGAGGACGACACCACCTACGGGGCGACCGCAGACGGGTGGCCGCGGATCCTGTCGCGGCTCAAGACGCTGATCGAGACCGGAAAGACGTTCAAGCCGCACTGACGCAGCGACTTACTGCTTCCGTCCGAACACCAGCGTCGGCGACCCCATCGACTGGCCGGCATACACGGCTTCACGATGGATTCGCAGCTCGGTCCCGTTGGCGCCAAGCGACCATCGATCGATCTGCACCAGATCGGCATCTTCCGGGCGACTGGTGGTGTGTACCACCAGCGTGTCGCCGATCCATTCCACCTTGCTCGTGGCCTCGGTCGAGGTACCGATCAATCGAAGCGTGTTGACGCGAGGCGTTCCATCGAGCGCGTAGACGGCGTGCTGCTTCCCCGTTCCCGATGTCTCGCGATCGACGATGATGGAGTCCGCAGCCTGCGTGACGACATACGTCGCTGATTTCGGAGTGAACGAACTCGAATCGCTGCGCGCGACGTCGAGGATCCAGGTGCCGCTCAAATCGGGATGCGATGCGCGCTGCGCCAGCGCGTTCCTGCCGCCGGCGAGGCTGAGCAGCAGGGTGACCTCCGGCGCGATCGACCGGGCGCGCGTCATGGCTTCTTCGAAAAGACCATCGTCAGCGGCACGTCCTGCCCGCCGACGTGCAGCGTGCGGAGCATCGTCATCGTCGATTTGTCGGCCGAGAGCGAGAGCCGGTTGTCTTCGCTGAACTCTGTTCCCTGAAGCGACCCACTCGAATGATCGACAAGCGTATCGTGCGACCATCCGGCGGTGGTTGACATCTCCACCGTCTGCCCTGCGACGGTGGCGGTATTCTTCCAGACCTTCCCGTCGACTCCCTCGACCGTGTGTACCGACACGTTCCCCACGGTGGTGCTGGTCTGCCGATCCATCGTAACGGTGTCACCGTGCTGGACGATGGTGTAGATCGCGGACGCCGGGAGAAACTGACTCGCCGCACTCCGGATCGGGTCGAGCACCCAGGTGCCGCTGAGGTCGGGACGCGGGCCCTGCGCTGCGGCGGACAGCGCAATTGCGGCGGAGAGCACCAGGGCGCTCGAGAGGGTTCGGAACGAGTGTGACATGATGGTGCTCCGAGGTGTCGGAGGGAGCGAGCGGGAGGTTACGGCTTGCGATTGAACACGAGGGTGGCCGACAGCACGTTCTGTCCGCCGACATCCACCACGCGGCTTGACGTCAGCGTCTTCCCGTCGGTGCCGAGGGTCCAATGGTCGGTCTGGGTGAAGTCGTATCCCTGCGAGGTGCCGGTCGTGATGACGACCAGTCCCTGCGAGTCGAACGTGGCGGTGCTGGTGGTGGTCACCGTTTCGGGGCCGATGGGCAGCGTGTTCTGATAGGGCTTCCCGTCGGTCGCGACAACGACATGCGAGGTCGACGTCCCGATCGTCGGCGCCGTCGTCTCGCGGTCGATCGTGATCGTGTCACCGTGGGTGGTGATCGTCCACGTGGCCGAAGTGGGGAGTGGAGCAGGTTCCGAGGTGCTCTTCGACGCGTCGAGGACCCAGGTCCCAGCGAAATCGGGGTGGGCGCCCTGCGCCGCACCCCGGTTGGCAATCATCGCGACGGCAAGGACCGCCGCGCCGATCCCGCGGCGTATCATGCGACGAGATCCTTGAGCTTTTCGCCGGTCTCACCTTCGCGCAGGCGAACGAGAGCACGATCGCGCAACTGGCGGATCCGTTCCCGCGTGACGCCCATCATCCGGCCGATCTCCTCGAGGGTACGCGGCTGGCCGTCGTCGAGCCCGAAGTAGAGGCGCAGGACCTTGGCGTCGCGCGGCGGCAGCGAATCGAGTGCGGCTTCGATGTCGGCGCTCTGCGAATTCGCCATCGTGTGCGCATCGGTCTGTTCCTGCTCGGCCAGCGCGAAGCGCTCCATCCGCTCGTTGCCATCGCCTTCGCGCGTCGGATGATCGAGACGGACCGCCTCGGTGTTGAGCGACGACAGCGAACGAACCGCTTCCTCGGTCAACCCGGTGGCGCGGGCGAGCTCGTCGGTGGTGGGCATCCGCCCGAGCTGTTCCTTGAGATACGTCGTGGTCTTGCCGAGGCGCGACAGATCCGCCGTACGGTTGAGCGGCACCCGAACCGGACGGCCATGACGGGCAATCGCCGCCTGGACCGCCTGGCGGATCCACCAGACGGCGTACGAGATGAACTTGACGCCGCGATCGGGATCGAACTTCCGCGCCGCGGTCATGAGGCCGAGGTTCCCCTCGCCAATCAGGTCGACGAGCGGCACGCCGCGGTTCTGGAACTTCTTGGCCACGGACACGACGAAGCGGACGTTGTGCCGTGCCAGCCGTTCCTGGGCGAGGATGTCACCCTGAAACGCCCGGCGCGCCAGCGCCATCTCTTCTTCACGATTGAGCAGCGGGACCCGCGAGATCTCGTCCAGGTACAGATCGAGACTCTCCCGGCCTTCATCGACCGCCCGGGCGATCTGCGCCGGACGGAGCGACCGCCGCTTTCCGCGAGCACGAATGGTCACGTCCAACTCCTATCCCCTCGATCCCGCCGTCAGGGAGCGACCCCAAGTCGCACCACTACGCGAGAATATCGGCCCCGCAAGCGAGGCGAAAATAACTCTGCCGCAGCACTTTAGCAAGCTATTGATCGTAAAACCCTGTGAAACATGAACTTCGCTTTGACGGTCCACCGTGAAACAGGAGCCGATCATCGGCGCTGTCATGCCACATACGCGCTCGCGGTGCCCGGCGTTCCCGGTTGACAGCTGTCTGACATGAATGCCCGGACTGGGGCTCTCACTAGGAGACGCCCGAGCGGCGGGATTCGTCACTACAGCGCTTTGATCTCGGTGACGAGGCGGGTAAGCGAGGCCTTGGCGTCGCCGAAGAGCATCGACGTCCGGGGCTCGTAGAAGAGGGCGTTTTCGATCCCGGCGAATCCGGCACTCATCCCCCGCTTCAGCACGATGACGCTTCGCGCCTTGTCCACATTGAGGATCGGCATGCCATAGATCGGGGAGGATGGGTCGGTCCGCGCGGCGGGGTTGACGACGTCGTTGGCGCCGACCACCAGCGCCACGTCGCACTGCTCGAATTGGGGGTTGATCTCCTCCATGTCGAGGAGCTTGTCGTACGGCACGTTGGCTTCGGCGAGAAGGACGTTCATGTGGCCCGGCATCCGTCCCGCCACCGGATGCACGGCATACTTCACGTCGCCGCCGCGCTTCTCGATCTGTTCGGCGAGCTCCTGCACCACATGTTGCGCCTGGGCCACCGCGAGACCGTACCCCGGCACGACGATCACGCGTGAGGCATACGCCAGCTGCACGGCGGCGTCTTCGGCGGAGATGCTGCGCACCGTGAGACCGGCCGACGACGTCGTGCTCGCCGCCACCGCCTGGCCGCCGAATGCCCCGAAGAGGACGTTGGCAAACGACCGGTTCATCGCCTTCGACATCAGGATCGACAGGAGGAAACCCGACGCGCCGTTGAGTGCGCCGGCGATGATCAGCACGTTGTTGCCGATGGCAAAGCCCGTCGCGGCGGCGGCGAGGCCGGCGTACGAATTGAGGAGCGAGACGACCACCGGCATGTCGGCGCCGCCGATCGGCACCACGAAGAGGACGCCGATCAGCAGCGACACGCCGATCATCGCCCAGAACGCCATCGGGTTGGCGGGATTGATCACCAGCCAGACGAAGAGGCCGAGGGTGACGGCGAGGAGCCCGATGCTGGTGGCGTTCTGCAGCGGCCAGGTGATCGGGCGGCCGGGGAGGAGTTCCTGCAGCTTCCCGAACGCCATGATCGAGCCGGTGACGGTGAGCGCGCCGAAGAGCGTCTCGAAACCGAGGGCGACCATCGTCCCGTGGCTGATCCCTGCGCCGAAACCCTGGACGATGAACTCGTTGACGCCGACCAGCGTCGCCGCGAGCGCGCCGAAGCCGTGCGAGATAGCGATCTGCTGCGGCATCGCGGTCATCGGCACCTTGGTCCCCATCGGAATGCCGATGAGCGTGCCGACGATGAGCCCCACGATGATCCATTCGTATGTCACGATCTGCTGCTGCACCAGCGTCCCGACAATGGCGAGCAACATGCCGATCGCGGCCTGATTCATCCCGCTACGGGCACGATCGGGATGAGTCAGTGATCGCAGGCCGAGAATGAAGAAGACCGACGCCGCGAGATAGGTGACCTGAGTGATCAGTTCGCGAATGTTCACGTGCCGGACTCCGGGCGCTTCGGCTCGGAGGGTTTGTGCCGGAACATCTTGAGCATGCGATCGGTGATGGCGAAGCCGCCGACGACGTTGACCATCGCGCACGCCACGGCGATGCAGCCGAGAATGTTGCTGATCCGGTGATCGCCGGATCCGGCGGCGACGATCGAGCCGACCAGTGAAATCCCCGAAATGGCGTTGGTGGCCGACATGAGCGGGGTGTGCAGCAGCGGCGGGACACGCATGATCACCTGGTAGCCGAGGAACGCTGCCAGCACGAACACGTAGATCTGGATGACGGCGGTTGCGGACATTCAGGTCACCATCGCTTTCACGATATCGTCATCGAGATTGAGCAGGAGCTTTCCGTCCTTGCGCAGCAGGTCGAGCAGGGTGATCACGTTGCGCGCGAACATCTGCGAGGCATGGATCGGCATGGTGCTCGGCAGGTTGAGCGGGCCGATGATCGTGACGCCGTTGTGCTCGACCGTTTCGCCGGGGCGAGTCAGCTCGCAGTTGCCGCCGGTCTCCGCCGACACGTCGATGATCACCGATCCCGACTTCATCGATTCGACCATCGCCGTGGTGATCAGCTGCGGCGCGGGACGTCCCGGAATCGCGGCGGTCGAGATCACCAGGTCCATTGGACCGATGGCGCCCGCGATCGCGGCGAGTACGCGCTGCTGCTGATCCTGCGCCAGCTCCTTCGCGTATCCGCCCGCTGTCGCGGCGTCGGCGGCGACAGCTTCGGGGGCGAGGAATTTTGCGCCGAGCGACTTCACCTCCTCGGCAGCCGCGGGACGGACGTCGAAACCGGTCACGATGCCACCGAGACGACGCGCCGTCGCGATTGCCTGGAGACCGGCGACGCCGGCACCGAGGACGAGAATCTTCGCCGGGGTGAGCGAGCCGGCGGCGGTCGTCAGCATCGGAAGGAATCGTCCCAGCGCGCCGGCGCCAATCAGCGTCGCCTTGTACCCGGCAACCGTGGCCTGCGACGACAGGACGTCCATCGATTGCGCCCGCGTCGAGCGCGGAACCTTCTCGAGGGCGAGGAGGGTGATGCCATTGGCTGTGAGCGTCTCCACCGGCGCCGACGGTTCGCGGCCGGCGAGGGCGATCAGTACGGAGCCGCGCCGCAGAACGTCGACCTCTCCCGGCGCCGGGCGTTGCACCTTGCAGACCACATCGGCCTGAGCGACGTCGCGCGGATCGGCGAGATTGGCGCCGGCGGTTGCATACGCGGCGTCGTCGAACCATGCCGCTGCTCCGGCGCCGCGTTCGACGGTGACGATATCACCCGCCTTGACCAGGCGCACGACCGCGTCGGGGGTGAGCGCAACCCGGCGCTCGCGCGCAGCGGTCTCCTTCAGAACTCCGACGTGCATGAGGTGATGCTCCCCGATCCGAGGCGCTGCCAAGGTAACCCCCGCCGCGGTGGACTTTCAACGGAGCATTTGACAGGTTGCGCCGATGCATCAGACCGCAACGGCGTGTGCACCGGGCTCCATCGGCAACGTGGGGCCCGGGATCGACATTGTCGGGCTCGCGGTGGCGGGGCTCGGCGACCGTGTCACACTGACCCGCCGCAGCGGGACGGGGATCACAGTCGTCGCCGCGGGACATCCCGATCTGCCGACCGATCCCGCGCGTCATTCGAGCGCCATTGCCGCGGCGGCGGTCTTCAGGCGCGCACGTTTCAACGATGGCGTCGACATGGTGGTCGAAAAGGGATTGCCACTCTCCGGCGGGCAGGGCGGCAGCGCGGCGTCGGCGATCGCCGGGGCGGTGGCGGCAAATCACCTCTGCGACGCGAAGCTCGACACCATTTCCCTGCTCGAATGCGGACTCGAAGCCGAATCGACGGTCGCGGGTCACCACGCCGACAACCTTGCACCGGCGCTGCTCGGTGGGTTGATCCTGATCAGGTCGCTCGACCCGATTGACCTGGTGCAGCTTCCGGTCCCGCCGCAGTTGCGCATCGTCCTGGTCCATCCGGCGCAGCAGCTTCGCACCAGCACCGCGCGCGCAGCGCTTCCCGAGATGATCACACGGGAGATCGCCCTCACGCAGGCAGCCAACATCGCGGCGATGGTTGCTGCGGCGTACCTCGGTGACTTGGCTCTTCTCGGGCGGAGCATCGACGATCGGATTGCCGAGCCGGCGCGCCGTCATCTCCTGCCCGGTTTTGACGATGCCAAGCAGGCGTCGCGCGAAGCAGGTGCCCTGGGCTGTTCGATCAGCGGCGCCGGGCCGACGGTCTTTGCGCTGGTGGATGATGACGAGACTGGCCGGCGCGTCGGCGACGCGATGGTTGCAGCATATCAGCGAGCCGGCGTGGACGCGACGGCACGAGTGGAGAAGGTGGACATGAACGGCACGAGGAATGGATGACCAACGCAGTGTCCTGGCAGCGGTGTGATGATTGCGGACATGAAATCGGCGAGCTGGAACGCGCCGAACGATGTCCAGTGTGTCGCGGCCTCCTTGCCGTGGTGCATCGTGTCGAGATCGACGGGCTCCGGGCGCGGCTCGACGCCAATGGGTCGTCGTCGGGGGTGTGGCGCTTCGGTGAATTGATCATGCCGACTGGTGTGCAGGGTGCGGTGTCGCACCCGGAGGGGAACACGCCACTGCTCGAGCGCGGCGACATCTCCCGCTGGACCGGCGTGGAGCGCCTGCACCTCAAGCACGAGGGGCACAACCCGACCGGTTCATTCAAGGATCGCGGGATGACGGTCGGTGTCACGCAGGCGAAGCGGATCGGTGCGCGAATCGTCGGCTGTGCATCGACCGGCAACACGTCGGCGTCGATGGCATCGTACGCCGCACACGCCGGGCTCGCTGCACTGGTCCTGGTGCCGGACGGACAGGTGGCGCTCGGCAAGCTGACACAGGCGCTCGCGTACGGCGCGCGGACGCTGTTGATCGAGGGCGATTTCGACCGCTGCCTGGCGCTGATGCAGGAGGCGAGCGAATCGCTCGGCGTTTATCTCCTCAACTCGATCAATCCATACCGCCTCGAAGGGCAGAAGACGATCGTCTTCGAGCTGCTGCAGCAGCTCCGGTGGGATCCTCCCGACTGGATCGCACTGCCCGCCGGCAACCTTGGCAACACGTCGGCGTTCGGCAAGGCGATCGAGGAAGCGTTCGCGTGGGGGCTGATCGATCGCAAGCCACGGATCGCGGCGATCCAGGCGGCAGGGGCTGCGCCGTTCGCGCACGCGTTCGCCCGTGGCTTCGATCAACTGATCCCGGTGCACGCCGAGACGGTGGCGAGCGCCATCAAGATCGGGGCGCCGGCATCGTATCAGCGCGCGGTGGCAGCGATCCGGTCGACGAACGGTGTCGTTGCCAGCGTGACGGATGCGGAGATCGTCGCGGCGAAGATCGCGATCGATCGTGCCGGCGTGGGATGCGAACCGGGGAGCGCGGCGTCGGTTGCCGGCGTGCGGCAGCTGCGCGCCAACGGGACGATCGGCGCGAACGAGCGGGTTGTTGCGGTGCTCACCGGCCACATTCTCAAGGACACCGGCATCCTGCAGCGGATTCACGAAGACGGCGCCGGGCAGTTCGACGGTGCCAATCCGCCGGTTCGCGTTGCGGCGACGGTCGGCGCAATCGGCGAGGCGCTCGACGCGATGGTGCGCGGAGGGTAGCGAGTTTGCGTCGAGGCCGGTGGATACTCCTCGCGCTGGCAACGACGCTGGTACACGGCGCATCCGCGCAACGCCGCATCGCCGCGACGCTCGACACCGTCTTCATCATCCCGGGTTCGCATCTCGACATCGGGTTCACGGCGCCGATCAACGATGTGCGGCGCGAGCGGATCGCGATCCTCGATCGCGCGATCGACCTCGCCACACGCGATCCGCATTTTGTCTGGTTCGAAGAGGGAGGCTGGTCGGTCGAAGCGTGGCTCGACCAGTATCACCACGACCCGGCGCGGATCGCCCGGTTGCGCGATCTCGTGGTGCACCACCGGATCGGCATCGGCGCCACGTTGCTCTCGCCGCATGCGGCGGCGTTTCCCGCCGCCCTGCATCTCCTCACCATGCATCTCGACCGCGTGCAGCAGGAACTCGGCGTCCGCCCCAGCGTCGCGGTGATCAATGACGTGCCGGCGATTCCGGAGGCGATGATCGACGCGCTCGCGACCCACGGCATTCATTACCTGCTGATGGGTCCGAACTTCAACTTCACGCCGCCATTGCCGGCTGCCATGACGCGGGACCCGTTCTATTGGGAATCGTCGCGGGGCAACCGTGTCCTGGTGGCGATCGATCCGAAGGGGTATGGCGACGCGCTCACCAACTGGCTCCTCCCGCCCGACTGCATTCGCCATCTCGACCCGCAGGAGTTCCCGGCAAGCCTGAGTGATGACAGCATCCTCACCCTCGGTGTGGCGCGCCAGCTCTCGGCGTGGGCAGGCCACGAGCCGTTCGGAATCATCCAGCATTCATCGGACAATGGCAGTCCCGATTGCGCAGCAACGCTCGACGCCGCGGCAGTGCGGTGGAATCGACGGCGCGGCGTTCCGCGGCTGGTGATCACCACGCCCGAGCAGTACTTCCACGATCTCGAGGCGCGCGTGGGATCACAGCTTGCGGTGCGCCGTGGCGAGTGGGGCGGTGACTGGGACCTGCTGCGAGCGAGCGAACCGGTGTGGAGCTGGAGGTTGCGGAAAGCGATCGCTGCGCTCACGCCGGCGTCGTCACGGGAGTTGCTGCTCGCCGCTGCGACGGTGACCGATCACAATATCGGGCTCGGCCCGCGGTGGATGGACGGCGTTCCCGAGCAGGTTGCCGAAGCGCACGTGGCGCAGGTGGCGGAGCTGTACCGGACCGTGGTCCGCGGGGCGCTGGGCGAGCGCGGGTTGACGATGGTTCCCCCGGCAATTGCGGCCCCGCCTGCCGGTCCGTGGCCCGACGCGTGGCGGCAAATCGTCGGTGACCAGCGCGACGCGGCACGAGTGCGTGCGGGAGTGTCATTCATCTATCCGCTGGTGCCCCCTGACGCTCCAGCGATGCCGACGCCGGTCACCGTGCGTGCCGACGCGCAGCGACTGGTGATCCACACCGCCATCGATCGGGTCGCACTGGAGCAGGCGATCGGTCCCCGCTACCAGGCGGTGATCGACATCACCTTGCGCGCGCCGCCGGCATCGGTCCGACTTGCCCCGCGCAACTCTCCCGCGGCGCGGGCCGGACACTGGCTGACGGGAATGCCCGATCCGCGCGTCGTGGCACCCGACGGTGTCGTGGTGAACGGCCCGCAGTGGTCGATCGAAGCGAGTGGGCCGCTGATCATCGGATGGACCCTCGCCGCCGATGCGCACGACCCGTCGATCACGCACCTGCAGGCGCTTGCGGTGGTGCACGCGGTGGAGGGAACGGTCGCCGGCGGGCAGCATGTCCGAGGGCGATTTGATCAGATGTATCCCGGCGAGCCGCCGACGCCGGTCTTCGATCTCGAACTGCACCGGTTGCCGAAGTAGCGGTCAGCGCGAGTCGAGTACTTCCTGCGCGGCGCGCCACCCCGATTGAATTGCTCCATCCATCGTGGCGTTCGACCCTTCACCACATGTCGCCTCGCCCGCGAAGAAGAGCGTGTCGTCCAGCGGAGCGGCGAGAATCCCGTGCGCATCCAGACCGTCCACCGCCACCCAGCTGTATGCGCCGCGACTGAGCGGGTCACTGATCCAGTCGTGGTAGTGCCAGGTGCGGAGGCGTTCTCGCACCTGGTTCACCGGCCGGCCGAGTGCGTGCGCCAATGAGATCATGGCATCCTCACGGAGAACGTCCGCACCGCGCACCGCTGCGTGCGTCGATGGCGGACCGCCGATCCAGCCGGTAATGACCGGCGACTCCTCGTCCGCCGGTGTCCACCAGGTCGGAATCGACTGGGTGTAATCCTGGAAGAACAGCGCATCGCGCAGCTCGGGGACCTCACGCCAGATCGGGCGATCGAACTGGAGGAGGAGTTTCGTCACCGGTCCCATCTGAAGCGTGTCGAAGGCATGGCGCTTCATGGTGAGTGCGGGCGAGAAGTTGACGGCGCCGTGCAAGTCTGCGGGTACCGCGAGGAGCGAAATCGGGATCGTGACGAGGAGGATCGGCGCGCTGACCGTCTCGACGCGACCGTGGTGCGACAGGTCGAGGTCGACATCCCCTCGCTGCCACCGGACGGCAAGCGCCAGTGACTCCAGTCGCAGGTCGGTATCCGGCGCGAGCGACCGGCGCATCGCATCAATGAGAGCACCGAGTCCGCCGGGTGCCCGACATGACGCGGCGCCCGCGGGTTCGTTCGCTTCCACTTCGAGAAACCATCGGAGGCTCAGTCGTTCCGGATCGGCTGCGTGAAAACCCTGGACGTAACCGAGGAGGTCATTGCGCTCGCGTTCGAACTTGTCATCGGCGCAACAGGCATCGAGCGCCGCGCGAAGCGAGATGTCACCGGCGACCGGCGGCCGGAGCTTCGATCGGAGGGAAACAGCCTCCTCCCGATCCCAGTCGATCGGGACCAGCGCCGCTCCTTCGCGCCGGACAAACTCCCCCGGGGACTGCGCCACGTCGGCGCCGGCCTTTCGCAGCAGCTGGTGGACCGGTCCATCGTGGTCGAGCCATTCCGGTCCGAGTTCGATCGGCACCCCCTCAGACCGCACCGGCCATGCACGGCCTCCGATCCGGTCACGGGCTTCGACAATCGTCACGGCCATGCCGGCCTCCCCGAGACGTGCCGCCGCCGCGAGTCCGGAAAGACCAGCACCAAGAATGATGATATCGCTCGACATGATTCCGCCGCGACAGGTTGTCTCTCAGACGTCCAGTACGCCGTCACTGGCACGACGAGTAGCATAGGTTCCAGTGGGGCTCAGTTTTCCAGCGAGGTCAAGATGCGCAACTCGTGGTTCCTCCGGGCAGTATTGGTGCTGGTCGTTCCGATCAGCGCGTGGGCACAGGCGCCGCAATCAAACCAGGCGTTGATGGCCAACGACCATTACACGCGATCGCACGACTACGACCTGGTCCATCAGCGCATTGCAGTGTCGCATTTCGACTGGACCGCGTTGTCATTCGAGGGAACGGTGACCACGACGCTGATCGCAAGGCGCCCCGCGCTCGACTCGATCATCCTCGACGAGGGCGCGCTTCTCCGCAATACCACCGTCACCGATCGCAGCGGCGCCGCACTCGTGACCACGCGCGCCGGCGACACGGTCGTCGTGAAGCCGCGACGGCCGCTCCCATTCGGCGACACGCTGGTCTTCACCATCGCATATCACGGGACGATCAAGAACGGGGACGGGTTGACGTTCATCACGAACGATGGCCAGGAACATCGCCCCGACCAGATCTGGAGTCAGGGGGAGGACCACAACAACCATGACTGGTTCCCCACCTACGACTTTCCCAACGACAAGATGACGTGGGAGTTGAGCGCGACGGTGCCCATCGCGGACCTGGCCGTTTCCAATGGGCGGCTGGTCTCGAACGTGGTGTCGGGAGCGACCCGCACCATGACCTGGAGCCAGGAGTCACCGTCGGCGACGTACCTCGTGTCACTCGTCGTCGCACCGCTTGCCGTCGTGCACGACCGGTGGAACGGGGTACCGGTCGACTACTACACCTATCACGAGGACAGCACCCGCGCGTGGCAGCTCTTTCACGTCACGCCGGACATGATCGATACGTATTCGCGTCTCACCGGCATCCGGTACCCGTGGGCGAAGTATGCCCAGACGACCGTCGCCGACTTCTTTGGCGGGATGGAGAACGTCAGTGCCACGACGCTGGTCGACTGGCTCCCCGCTGCCCGCGATTACGTCGACCGGCCGTGGTACCAGTACATCCTCATTCCGCACGAACTCGCGCA
Source organism: Gemmatimonadales bacterium (assembly GCA_036500345.1). NCBI lineage: Bacteria > Pseudomonadati > Gemmatimonadota > Gemmatimonadia > Gemmatimonadales > Gemmatimonadales bacterium. Next base: position 24,933 of record DASYCE010000013.1, read on the forward strand.
TCAGTGGTTCGGCGACTACGTCACCACCGAGAACTGGGCCAACATGTGGCTCAACGAGGGGTTCGCCGAGTTCATGCCGGGCCAATACTGGGGGAGCAAGCTTGGCGCACATGCCGAGGAGGATTACTACGCCGATGAATACCGGCAGTTCGAGCAGACCGAGCACCAGCGGTCGATGCCGCTGGCGTCACTCGGGTCGAACAACATCTATCCCAAGGGTGCACTGGTACTCGAGATGCTCAAGGAATATCTCGGCGCCGAGCGCTTCTGGGCATCGATCCACACCTACCTGACGGAGCACGCCCTCGGCAACGCGACGTCGGATGACCTGCGCCAGGCGGTCCTCACGGCAACCGGAGAGAATCTTGACTGGTTCTGGTCGGAGTGGGTCTACGGTGCGGGGATGCCGCACATCACCGTGAGTGCGTCGTACGATTCGTCGCGCGCGACCGTGGCCCTCGCCATCAAGCAGACGCAGGTCGATTCATTCCACGTCGACAGCACCGGCCGGATCTTCAACACGCCACAAGCGTTCGAGATGCCGGTCGACATCCGGGTCGCGTTCGCCGGCGGCGAAGTGACGCAGCGAGTGCAGATCGCGGGACGCGAGCAGCAGGTCGTCATCCGGGGCGTCCGAAGCGCGCCGACGATGGTCCTCTTCGATGACGGAAACCGGATGGTGAAGGAGCTGTCGTTCGATCAGCCGGTGTCGTGGCTCGCCAATGAGCTTCGGCTCGATCCCGATCTCTGGGATCGGCAATGGGCGATCGGGCAGCTTGGCCTGCATCGCGAGGACGCCGGTGCGGTCGCTGCGCTGACGCAGGCGGCCACCGGAAGTGACTATTACCTGACGCGAGTCCAGGCGGTCGGCGCGTTGGCGGATGTTCCCGGCCCCGCCGCCGCCGCTGCGATCGCGGAAGCATCACACGACACGTCTGCGGCGGTTCGCGTTGCGGCGATCCGGGCGGCGGGCAGCGCAGGCGGGGAGTCGGTCGCGACGCTGGCGCGGTCGGCGTTCACGCACGACGCCAGCGATCAGGTGCGGGCCGCCGCCGTCGCCACGCTGGTGCACGTCGATCCGGGCCATGCGCACGATGCGCTCGCCACGGCACTCGGCACGCCATCGTACCGCGACGCCATCGATGACGCGGCGTTGCAAGGGGTGGCACAGACCAACGACACCTCACTGATTGCCGCGGTGGACGCGCTCAGCGGCCATGAAGAGACGCCGGTGCATGTGCTCGCGGTGCTCGGCGCGCGAGGCAACACGCACGCGCTCGATCTCGTCACGGCGCACCTCAACGACAAGCGGACCGCCGTGCGCCGGTGGACGGTCAGCGCCTTCGAGAATACCATGCCGCGAGTCAACAAGGCGGTCGCATTGCAGCGATTGCAGGGAGCGCTCCCGACGCTGACGTACGCCGACACTCGCGCGCAAGTGGTCGCGCTGATCGCAACGCTGCAGAAGTAGCGGCCGGTCGCCCGTGCCAGAACTTCCCGACATCACGGTCTATCTCGAACAGATCGACCGCGTGGCCGGAGGCGAGGTACTGGAACGGTTCGAGCTGTACAACCCCTTCGTCCTTCGCTCGGTTGACCCGGCTCCGTCCGAGTTGATCGGCGCGCAGCTGGAATCGACCGCGCGGATCGGCAAGCAGATCGTCCTCGGCTTCGAGGGCGACCGGTACGCAGTGATTCACCTGATGATCGCGGGCCGCCTGCGATGGAGACTGCCCGGAAAGCGGATCGCGGGGAAGCTGGCGCTCGCCGCGTGGACCTTTGCCGGTGGCACCCTCTACCTCACCGAAGCGGGGACGACCCGGCGCGCCGGGATTCATCTGGTGCGCGGCGCGGCAGCCCTTGCGGCGTTCGACCGCGGCGGACTCGATGCGCTGACGCTCGACGCGCCGGCGTTCATCGCGCGATTGCGCTCGGAAAACCACACCCTCAAGCGCGCCCTCACCGATCCACGACTCTTCAGCGGAATCGGGAACGCCTATTCCGATGAAATCCTGCACCGGGCCAGACTGTCACCGCTGCTGCTGACCTCGCGGATGACGGACCAGCAGGCGATGACGTTGCACCACGCGACCGGCGCGACGCTGGTCGAATGGACCGATCGCCTTCGCCGCGACGCTGGCGACCTCTTTCCGGAGGAGGTCACCGCCTTTCGGGACGGAATGGCAGTCCACGGGCGATTCAAGCTTCCCTGCCCCGATTGCGGCACGCCGGTGCAACGGATCCGGTATGCGTCCAACGAGACGAATTACTGCCCCACGTGCCAGACCGGCGGAATCCTCCTCGCCGATCGCGCCATGTCACGGCTCCTCCGCGAAGACTGGCCGCGAACCCTCGGCGAGGAGAGCTGAGGCCGCGGGGACGCGCCCCTTACCGCCTTCCCGCGCGAGCGATACCTTCTCCCCATCGCAGTACATCCAATCACAATCCCGGAGGAACCAGTGAATCTGGCCGATCGTGTGAAGTCGATTCTGCTCACGCCGCGAAGCGAGTGGCGAGTGATCGATGCGGAGCCCGCGACAGTGGGTTCGCTGTACACGACGTACATCCTCCCGCTGGGTGCGATTCCGGCGGTGGCAACACTCATCGGATTCTCTCTCGTCGGCACCAGCATTCTGGGATCATCGTTCCGGATTCCCTTCGGGAGCGGAATCGAATGGGCGGTCTCGCAGTACGTCAGCACGCTGGTGGGTGTCTTCATCCTGGCGCTCATCATCGATGCGCTGGCGCCGACGTTCGGTGGCACCCAGAACCGGGTGCAGGCGCTCAAGGTGGCGGCATACTCGATGACCGCGGTGTGGCTCTGCGGGATCTTCTATCTCCTCCCGTCGCTCGCTCCGCTCGGCATCCTGGGTCTCTACTCGCTCTTCCTCCTCTTCCTCGGATTGCCGGTGCTGATGAAGGCGCCGGAGGACAAGGCGCTCGGCTACACCATCGTCAGTTGCATCGCAGCCATCGTGATCTTCGTGATCATGCGGACAATCACCGCGCGCTTCGGATACATGACCGCGATGACGCCGTGACGCTGGGCCACGCGGTGGATGCGGACCGGACCATTGCGGCTCCGCCTTCCACCGCGTGGCGCATGCTGGTGCTCCTCACGCTGGTCAACCTCTTCAACTACATCGATCGCTACATCGTTCCGGCGATCGCATCGTCGCTGCGCGCGTCGTCGCTGCATCTCGATCGCACGCAGATCGGCCTGCTCGCGACCGGGTTCATCGTGGTGTATGCGCTGGCATCGCCGCGATTCGGCGCGCTGGGTGATCGCCGCCACCGGCCACGGCTGATCGCGCTCGGTGTCGCGATCTGGAGCGCCGCCACGGTCCTCGGCGGATTCGCGTGGGGATTCATCTCGCTCTTCGTGGCGCGCGCCGTTCTCGGCGTCGGGGAAGCAGCGTACGGGTCGATCACGCCGAGCCTGCTTGCCGATGCGTTCCCGAAGGCGAAACGGGGCCGCGTCTTTTCCATCTTCTTCGCGGCGATCCCGATCGGGTCGGCGCTCGGCTATCTCCTCGCCGGAGAGATGAATGCGCATTTTGGCTGGCGGTCGGCGTTCTGGGTTGCGGGAGTGCCGGGGCTGATCCTCGCCGCATTCCTGCTGCGGCTGCCGGAGGTTCCGCGCGGCGCGCACGATCTCGACGAACCGACGGATACCCCGCCGTCGCCCGGTGTCGCCGGCTATCGGACCCTGCTGCGAAATATTCCATATCGCCTCACCGTGCTCGGCTACGCCGCGTACACGTTCGCGATCGGTGCGCTGGCGTGGTGGATGGCCGACTTTCTCACCGCGATGCGTGGGCTTCCCGCACAGATCGCCGACCGGGAAATCGGCCTGATCGCGGTGGCGACGGGATTCGTCGGCACGCTGGCGGGCGGGTGGCTCGGCGACTATCTGCTGCGATATACCAGGCATGCCTACCTGCTGATGGCCGGCGTCGTGACGATCCTTGCGGCGCCGTTCGCGTATCTCGCGCTCACCGCCAGCACACCGAAGTGGTATCTCACCGGACTGATCGTGGCTGAGCTTCTCGCCTTTGCGTCGACGGGTCCGATCAACTCGGCGATCGTCAACGTCGTCGCCCCGGCGCAACGAGCCAGCGCGATGGCGCTCAGCCTGCTGCTGATGCACTTGCTCGGTGATGCACCGTCGCCGTGGATCGTCGGCTGGATCGCCGATCGCCGGCTGCATGCGGGATGGAGCGACGGCGCAGCACTCCGCCAGGGGATGCTGATCCTGCCGGTTGCATTCCTGGTCAGCGGCGTCATCTGGATGGCCGGCGGACTCCGACGCGATTCGTAACCGATGAAGCGCGCCGCGGGATTCGTCGTTCGTGTCTTCTTTCGCCGGACCGCCGTTTCGGGTAGCGAGCAGGTTCCGCGCGACGGCCCGGTCATCCTCGTACTCAATCACCCCAACGCGCTGATCGATCCGCTCTTCGTGCTCGCGTTCGCCCCGCGGCCGGTCTCGTTCCTGGCGAAGGAACCGCTCTTTCACATGCCGATCGTCGGGAGATTGGTCCGGCGAGCCGGATCGATTCCGGTCTACCGCCGGCAGGACGCGGCTGACATGTCGCAGAATCGCGCGACGTTCGACCAGGTGCGCGCCGCACTGCTCGCCGGCCGGGCGATCGCGCTCTTTCCGGAGGGAACCTCCCACAGCGACGCACGGCTGCGTCCGTTCAAGACCGGCGCGGCACGAATGGCACTCGACGCCGCCGCCGCTGGCAACGCGCCCGTCACGATCGTCCCGGCTGGCCTCTATTACACCGCGAAGGCGCGATTCCGAAGTTCCGCGCTGCTTCGCTTCGGGGCGCCGATTCGGGTCGATGCCACGATCACCGATTCGTCGGGCGAGCCCGACGCCACAGCCGTCCGGGAGCTGACAGCGACACTCGAAGCGGCACTCGCCCTGGTCACGTTGCAAGCAGATCACGACGCAGCACTGCAGCTGGTGACTCGGGCGGAACGGATCTACTCGTCCGGTGATCCGGCGCCGCGGCCGTCGCACGACCTCGCAGATCAATTCGCACTCCGCCAGCGCTTCGTGCGAGGGTACGCGCGCCTTCGGATCGACGCTCCGGCGGAACTGGATCAGCTCGAACGCCGCCTCGAACGATTCGACGGGGCACTGGCGCGAGTGAGGTTGGCACCGGAAAGCATTGCCAGTTCGTCGTCAATTCCTGCTGGTGACGTCTTGCGGCGAGGCACGGTCATCGTTGCGCTGTTTCCGATCGCCATGATCGGGATGGTGATCCACTGGCCCGCGTATCGGATCATCGGCCCGCTGCTGACCCGCGGAATGAAGGTGGAGACCGATGCACTTGGCACGGCCAAGATTCTCGTCGCAGCGCTGCTCTTCCCGTTGAGCTGGATCGTCGCCGGCGTGCTGGTGGGTTGGCGCGGCGGATGGATCGCGGGAGTCGTTGCCGGACTGGTCGCACCGGCGTGTGGCTACGCGGCGCTCCGGTTTCTCGAATTGCTCGATCGCAGCGTGGGGATCCTCCGCGGGATCGTGCTGCGGTCGGTTCGCCCCCGGACCTTCCGCCGGCTCGAAGCCGAGCGGCGGAAGATTCGGGAAACGATCGTGGCCCTTGGAGAGCGGGCCGAACGGTAAATCGTTACGGCGTCGCGGCGGCGTACCCTTCCTGGATCCGCTCCGGGTGCTGGATCAGGTTCTCCAGGAAGAATTCCATCATGCGCTGATTGTTGACCCCCGAGTGGCCGACGTCGGGCTGCACCTGGAGATCGAAGCTCTTGTGCGCTCCCTGCAGCGCCTGGATCACCTGCATCATGTTGGTGTTGTGCACGTTGTTGTCGATGGTGCCATAGTCGAGCATCAACCGGCCGCGCAGGTTGTCGACGTACGACATCGCCGATCCCTTGTCGTAGCCTTCCTTGTTCTCTTCCGGAATCCACATATACCGCTCGGTATAAATGGTGTCATAGTTGCGCCAGTCGGTTGGCGGCGACGACGACGATGCGACGGTGAATGCCTCCGGATGCCGGAGAATCTCCATCAGCGATGTGTAGCCGCCGTACGACGTGCCGTAGATCCCGACGCGGGCCTTGTCGATGTAGGGCCTCGGCCAGAGCGCCTTGATCCCGTTCGCCATGTCATCCATCTCGGTCTGGCCGAGCTTGAGGTAGACGTCGTCAAGCGTCCGCTTCCCCATTCCCGGCTCCCCGCGCGACGACAGCGAGACGACGATGAAACCGTACTCCGTCTGCGCGTTGCCGCCGCTGAAATTCTCGGTGGGGACGTTGTTGCCGGCGCCGGGACCGCCATACACCGACGTCAGTACCGGATACTTCTTCGACGGATCGAAGTTCGACGGGAACCAGATCTCGCCGTACAGCTTCGTCTTCCCGTCGGCCGCGAGATAGGTGTACATCTCGGCCTTGTGGATGCCGCGCTGGTCCATCATCGACACGTCGCTCCGGCCGAGGTCCGCGACCGGTTTTCCGGTGGCAACGCTGACCAACCGCGACACCGGCGCCTGATCGTGCGTCTGCGCCACGTCGATGAAGTACTTCCCGTCGGGCGAGAGATCGACCTGATGCGCGAACGCCGGGTCGGTGAGGCGCCGGTCGCCCTTGCCGTCGAGCCCGACCTTGTGCAGCTGGACCTTCATGAAGTTGTCGCCGTCTCGCGCGGTGTACCACAGCGTGTTGGACTTCTCGTCGACGCGCGTGATCCCCGCCACCTCGAACGGATTCGACGTGACCGTCGCGAGGAGCTGCCCGTCGAGATTGTAGAGGTAGTAGTTCTTGAACCCGCTGCGCTCCGATTCCCAGAGGAAGCGGTTGCTGTCGGCGAGGAACCGGATCGGGGGATGATTCTCGACCCATCCGGTCGGCCACGACTCGTGAATGAGGGTGCGGCACTGGCCGGTATCGGCCGAGCAGCTGGCGAGCTCGAGGGTATTTTGCCGCCGATTCATGCGGTGAATCAGGAGATTCCTGCCGCCCGGCGCCCAGGCCACGTCGTACACGTAATAGCCGACGACATCATTGGTGAACGGCTTGCCGTCGCGCGCATCGACATGGACGCTGCGCTTGGTGGCGACGTCGTAGACGAAGAGATCGACGACCGGATTCGGCACCCCTGGCTTGGGATACGCTTCGACATCGACCTTGGTCTGGAGCTTGGTCTCGTCCTGCGTGATGTAGAAGTCGGGGACCTTGCTTTCATCGAACCGGAAGTAGGCGAGCTTGGTGCTCGACGGATTCCACCACATCGCGGTGCGCTGGGCGAGTTCCTCGCCGTAGACCCACGAGGCGGTGCCGTACTTGACGCGATTCGCTTCGGTGCCGTCGCTGCTCACGGCGGATTCCGCGCCGCCATTCGATGCGCAGACGTACAGGTTGCGGTCGCGATACTCGGCCAGGAAGTTCCCGTCGGGCGACGGTGTCACCGACTGCTGCCGACCGCGTTCCGGCGGCGGGACCGTCGCACCTTTGCAGTCGTGCAACTGGGCGAGTGCTGCAGAACCGCCCGCGGCGGCCGCGCCCCGCCCGCCCGCACGACCACCGCCGCCGCGCCCGCCTCGCCCACGACCGGCGCCCGCGGCATCGGCCGGCGCCGCGGCATCAGTGGCGACCTCGGTGGGCACGGTCGCGGCGAAGTCGAAGTGATAGCGCTTGCCGTTCCATGAATAGTCGACGCCCTTCCCGTCCGCGGACCAGACGACAGGATCGGCCGGCGCTGCACCGCCGCCACGTCCGCCTCGCCCCCCGCCACCGCCGAGGACAGAGCCGGAGGTGAAGTCGCCCTGATACATCGGCGACATCTTCTGGAACTGATCGTACCCCGGGAGTGCCTTGAGGCGATCCTGGGCGTGGGCCACGACCGGAATCACGGCCAAGACGGCGACCAACCTGGCTGGCTTCATCAGTTGCGCTCCGGAATGTTGACGATGGAAGATCGAGCGACCGGCGGGCGAACCGCGGCATCTCTCGGCGGGTCCATACTATCCCCCGCACCGCTGGCTGTAAAGCCGCGTTGCAGACCGACATGCGTGTACCTGGGCCGCGATCGGCTCGTCTCCCGTTTCAGAGACCATTATCACCTGGAGGCCCGCGATGACCGGCAGGCAGCCCTTCGTGCTGTACGAGTGCGGCCTGGCACGCCAGGGGTGCGCCGCGAGCTGTTCGACGCTCGACGACCTCCTCCGGGCGGTCAAGACCGAATCGGACTCCGTCATCGAGCACCACATGATGCGCTGCGTGCTGGAGGATCATTTCGAATTGCACGAGTTTCCCAACGACCTCGCCCGCTGGTGCTGGGACTCGCTCGGCGACCACGTTCTCGGCGAGCAGCTCGGCCTCGTCGACCCGTACCGGCACGCCTCGATCGCGTCGCTGCGGGAGTCGCTGGCGTCGATGATCACCGATCGCGTCGACCACCAGGAGGTGCCGCTCGTCTGCCGGCCCGGACTCGAGCTGCAGCTGATGCGGTCGCGATTGATCGCCTATCCGACCGACGAATCATTCGCCACGCCGGTGGCGCTCGCCGAAGCGCTCCCCAGCTTCTCCCTCGCCTCGATCTTCTTTCACGTGCACGAAGCGCGTCGCCGCTCCGACAATCGCACCGACGACTTCTCGCAATGGCTCGAGGAGTGCGACAGCGACCCCGGCATCGTGGCGTCGATCCGCGGCATCGACTTCTACTTTCTCAATCTGCACCAGTTGCGCGACGAGCTGCAGCGGGTCTTCCACCGGTTCATGCCCGATGCGCCGAGCGTCACCGGAGCGGCAGCATGACGCTGCTCGACCGGTACGAAGAGGTCGTGGGGCATCAGGCGGTGCTGCACCTGCGCCAACTCGCCGAGCGGCTGCAGGGAAAGCGGGTGGTCCATGTCAACTCGACACGTAGCGGAGGGGGTGTCGCAGAAATCCTCGGGTGGATGATCCCGCTGCTCAACGAACTCGGCGTGGAGGCGCGCTGGGAAGTGATCAGCGGCCCGCCGGAGTTCTCCCGTATCACGAAGGCATTTCACAATGGCATCCAGGGGATGCCGGTCTCGCTGTCGAAGCACGATTTCGACCTCCATCGCGAGGTATGCCGCGACAATGCCCGGCGCCTCAACCTCGATGCCGATGTGGTCTTCGTGCACGACCCGCAGCCGATCTACGTCCCGGTGTATGCGTCCGCGAATGAGGCGCGCTGGGTCTGGCGTTGTCACATCGACGCATCGCGTCCCGACGAGGCGATCTGGAAGCATCTCGAGGGAGCGCTTCCGAAGTACGATGCGACCGTCTTTTCCATGGCCGCGTTCGCACGGCACCTGGAGAAGCCGGCCTTCCTGATCGCGCCGTCGATCGATCCACTGTCGGAGAAGAATCGGCCGCTCACGGAGCCGGAGCGACTCGAGACGCTCGAGCGGCTCGGGATCGATCGCGACCGGCCGCTGCTGCTGCAGGTTTCCCGCTTTGACAAGTTCAAGGATCCCCTCGGCGTCATCGAGGCGTTCCGGCTCGTCAAGCCGTATCTCCCCGAGGCGCAGCTTGTCCTCGCCGGCGGATCGGCCGACGATGATCCGGAAGGGCCTGAGGTGTACGCGAAAGTGCAGGAAGCGGCAGGCAACGATCCGGACATCAAGGTGCTGATGCTGCCGCCCGACGCTCCGCGCGACATCAACGCACTGCAGCGGTCGGCGACTATTGTGCTGCAGAAGTCGATCCGCGAGGGATTTGGCCTCACGGTCACTGAAGCGCTCTGGAAAGGCGTCCCCGTCATTGGTGGTGCGACCGGAGGGATTACGCTGCAGGTGCACGACTACCAGACCGGGTTCCTCGTCTACTCGCCTGCCGGCGCGGCGTACCGCATCCGGTATCTCATGCGCTACGCCGACAAGCGCGAGCGGATGGGACGCGCCGGGCACGCATTCGTCCACGAACACTTTCTCCTGATTCGCCAGCTTCGCGAGGATCTGCAGATGCTGCTCTGTCTTGACCGCCCCGGCAACGAAACCCTGGTGGTCTGACGATGGGTCCAATCCAGGCGCCTCCGCGGGCCCGTTCGCAGACCAGTCGCTCGTTCCGCGCGGCAGTCATCATCGCCGTGGTGTTCGGCCTTTGCGCCACGATCCTGAAATGGCACCAGACCGAGGTGCAGAAGTCGCAGGATGTTGCCGAGGTCGACCGCCGTGCCCGCGATCTCGCCAACGGCCTCATCCCGCCGGTGCGCGAAGCGCTGGCGCGTCATGATTCAGCGGCGGTTCAGGCGCTTGCACCGCGGCTCGAAGGATTCGGCAAGGTCATCGGCTTTGCGGTCTATCGCAGCAACGGGCAGCTCTTTGCATCTGCGCGCGCCGTACGCGGCCTCGCCGACACCTTGCCGGCCGCGCTGCGGGCCGGCCTCCGGAACAACAACGAAGCGGTGACCGCGACGCGCTGGCAGGGGCTGCCGGTCCGCCTCTTCGCCATTCCGGTGCGAAGCGAAAGCGGTGGCGAACGCGGCGTCCTCGTCGTGGTGCACGACGTGTCGTACATCACCGACCTCGCGACGCAACGGCTGACCCGGTCGGCGCTCTGGATTCTCTTCCTGATGCTGCTGCTGATGATGATGGTGGTCGCCACGACGTGGCTCGTGTACGACCGCCAACTGCACAAGCTCGCCGAGTGGATGCAGCGGCTGCGCACCGAGAATGTCCCCGAATCGCCGCCGCCGGGGCTGCCGGTGGCGTTGCTGGTGAGCGAGAGCAACCGGCTGGCGGCGTCGTTGCGCGCTGCGCGATCGGTCGGTCTCTCCGAGTCGGAAGCGGCGCTGCGCGCCGAGCAGTCGTGGACCCGCGACCGGTTGCGCACCCGCGCCGTGGCGGTGCTGAAGCACGGTCAGCTCATCGTGGTGAGCAATCGGGAGCCGTATCTGCATCGCAAGGTGAACGGACGTCTTCAGGTCACTATGCCGCCCGGCGGCCTCGTGTCGGCGCTCGATCCGGTGCTGCAAGCCTGCGGCGGCCTCTGGGTCGCCAATGGGTCGGGCGACGCCGATCGCGAATCGGCCGATCAGTTCGGGCGTCTTACGGTCCCGCCCAAGGACCCGCGCTACACGTTGCGCCGGGTGTGGCTCACCGAGGAAGAGGAACAGGGGTACTACTACGGCTTTGCCAACGAAGGGCTCTGGCCGCTCTGCCATCTCGCGCACGAACGTCCGGTCTTTCGCGCCGGCGACTGGGAGCAGTACGTCAAGGTCAACCAGCGCTTCGCCGACACCGTGGTCGAGGAGATGGGCGCCGGCAGCGGGATGGTGCTGGTGCAGGACTATCAGCTCGCACTGGTGCCGCAGATGGTGAAGGCGGCGCGTCCCGACGTTCGCGTCGGGCTCTTCTGGCACATTCCATGGCCCAATCCCGATTCGTTCCGGATCTGCCCGTATCGCGCCGAGCTGCTGAGCGGCATCCTCGCCGCCGACCTGGTCGGGTTCCACTTGCAGCAGTACTGCAACAGCTTCCTCGACACGATCGACCGGATGCTCGAGACACGCGTCGACCGCGATCACTTCGCGGTGGAATCGCGCGGTCACACGGCGCACGTACGCGCCTTCCCGATCAGCGTGGAGAGCTGGCGCGATCGCGCACCGACCACCGAAGCGACCGAGATTCTTCTCGCCGACATTCGCGACCGGTATCTCACCCCCGGCACGCAGCTCGGTGTCGGCGTCGACCGGATCGACTATACCAAGGGCCTTCCCGAGCGGTTTCGCGCCATCCGCTGCTTCTTCGAGCGCTATCCGCAGTACCGCGAGCGCTTCACCTTCGTGCAGATCGGCGCGCCGAGCCGCACGAACATCAGCCGGTACCGGGACCTCGTGTCGGAGCTCGAACGGCTGGCCGATGAGATCAACGGCGCATTGCAGACCGATACCTGGAAGCCGATTCACCTTCTCGTCGGTCCTGCCGACGGCGCCACGGTACACGCATTCCTCAGGCTGGCGTCGATGTGCGTCGTCTCGTCACTGCACGACGGGATGAACCTCGTCGCGAAGGAATACGTGGCGGCGCAGGAACATGACGACGGCGTGCTGATCCTCTCCGAGTTCGCCGGCGCCGCGCGCGAGCTGAGTGACGCCATCATCATCAATCCCTACGACATCGATCGCTTCGCCGACGCGATGCGCGCCGCGCTGGAGATGCCGGCGACCGAACGGCGGGAGCGGATGCAGCGGATGCATCGCGAAGTCGAGGAGCACAACGTCTACCGCTGGGCGGCCAACCTCCTCACTGCGCTCGCGGCGATCGACCCGCTCCCCGCCACCGTGCTGGCGTCGCGCGATACCGCGATCCCCGCATGACGCGCGCGGGCCAGGAGATCGTCGCGCGACTCGCGACGGTGCATCGCAACGGCGGCACCGTGGTGATCCTCCTCGATTACGACGGCACCCTCACGCCGATCGTGGCCGACCCGCGCCTCGCCGTCCTCGATCCAGCGCGGCGCGAACTCCTCGCGGCGCTCGCCGCGATTCCGCGGGTCGCAGTCGGCGTGATCAGCGGACGGATGCTGGTGCAGCTGCAGGATTTTGTCGGCGTCCCGGGTCTCTATTATGTCGGCACCGGTGGGATGGAGATCGATCTCCTCGGCCGCCGGGTGCACCACCCGGCCGAACGGGAATGCGGCGAACTGATCGACACCGTCGCGCGGCAGCTGCAATCGCTGCAGGATCAGTGGGTCGGTTCGTGGATCGAGCGAAAGCCGGTCGGCATCACCATCCACTATCGCGGTGTTGCCGCTGACGCGAGGCCGCGCTTTCTCGCGGCAGTCGACACCACGCTGGCGCCGTGGATGCCGCAGCTCTCGCTGCTCGGCGGGCCGATGGCGCTCGAAGTCCTGCCGCGACTCGGATGGAACAAGGGGAACGCGGTCGAGATCATCCTCGATCACATCGACGGCGCGCTGACAATGCCGATCTACGTGGGAGATGAAGCGAACGACGGCCACGCCTTCGCGGCAGTGATTGCTGCCGGTGGCCTGGCCGTCGGTGTCGGAGCCCAGGCGCCGGGGGCGGCCTCGTACTGGCTGGCCGATCCCGACGCGCTCCGTGACCTCCTCGGCGAGCTGCGAAGCGCGCTCGCCGCGGATCGCTCTAGCTCTTCATCGCCATCGCGTCGTTGATCGCCCGGCCGAGGGCGGCATATGCCATCGGGTCGATCACGTTGAACGCCGACACGTAGGTCACCTTTCCATTCGGTGCGACCACGAAGACAAATCGACGCTCGTAATTTCCCTGGGCAGGCCAGGTGCCGTACTCGTGGCCCGCTTCGCCGGCTGCGTCGGAGAGGAAGGTGAACTGGAAATGCGCTTCGGCCGCCCACGAATTGAGGTCCGCCGGCGGATCCGAACTCACGGCGAGAAGGCGGACTCCCTTGCCCGCGTGGAAGAGCGAGTCGTACTCGTCGCGGTAGGTCTCCATCTGCTTGGTGCAGCCGCTGCTCCGCTGCTTGGGGAAGAACGCGATCACCACGGTCTGTCCCTTGAGACTGGACAGCTTGAGCGGTGTCGAATCGATTCCCTTCGCATTCGCCGCCGTCAGGGAGAAATCCGGCGCCATGTCGCCGACCTTCGGCATGTTGGCCGGGGGCGCCGCCATCTGCTGCGCCATGAGTCCCGCCGGCATCAGGAGTGCTGCAGCTGCCAGTGTGTAAATCGTGGTGCGCATGCTATTGCCTCGCGTTCGTGGGAACTACGCGCCAGATCTTGCCGGCGCCATCGGAACCAATGTAGAGCGCGCTTCCATCGGGAGCCATCGCCACCGCACTTATACGGGCATCGGTCCCCGCACCCTGCGCGAATGTCGAGTAGGTGCCGACCGCCTTCCCCCTCTTGAACGGAATGAAGACGAGCCGGTATCCGGCCTGCGGCAGCGGCGCGCGGTTCCATGATCCATGGAAGGCGAGGAACGCACCACCGGTGTACTCCGCTCCAAAGTTCGCGTTCGGTACGAAGGCGAGCATCATTGGCGCCCAGTGGCCCGGAAAGCCGATCGCCGGCTGCGTCTTGCCGGCGCAATCGCCCTGCTTGATCCCGTCGCCGCCATACTCCGGTGCCTGCACCTTCTTCCTGGTGATCGGGTCGAAGTAGCAGTATGGCCAGCCATAGTCCGCGCCCTTCGGGACCGGCCCGAATTCCTCGGCCGGCTTCTCGGCGTTGTCCTCGTTGGAGAAGCCCCAGTTGTCGCCGAGCTGGTCGCGCCCGTGAATGGCGGCCCAGAGTTCTCCGGTCTGCGGATTGATCGCCAGCGCCTCGGCGTTGCGCATGCCGAACCCCCAGTGCTCGCCGGTTGCGGGCGTCTGTCCCGGTTTCCGCGAGTCATAGCGCCAGACGCCGCCGCGCATGTCGCGTTCCTTGCAGGGATTGATTCCGGGAACGTGGGCGGTGCGGTCCTTCTCCTGACATGAATTCGTCGCCGATCCGTGATCGACGAAGAGCGAGCCGTCCTTCCCGAGCGCCATCGTCTTGGCCGGGTGATTCCCGCCGACCGGGAGTCCGGTGATGATCGCGGTCCCTCCATCGCTCGGCGTGAGCGATCCCGGCTGCCAGGAGAACCGTACCACCTTGTCGTTCGGCGAGAAGAAGATCGCGTCGGAGCTGAGTGCCACGCCGGTCCCCGCGCCGAATGATTCGCCGAAGGTCACCATGCTATCGGAATGGCCATCGTGGTCGCGATCACGGAGCGCGGTGACGCCGGGGCGCCGCTGCATTCCGGCAAAGACGTCGCCGTTGGGCGCGACGACAATGTTGCGCACGCCGGGCACTGACGCGAAGACGGTGGCACAAAACCCCTTGGGGAGGGTCAGGCCGCCGTTGTTGGCGTCGCATGCCGGCGGCGGCGAGGGTCGATGGGCGGCGAGGGCGGCGGCCGCGATGACAGGGACAACCAGAAGAGCGAGACGTCGATGCATGGGCCCCAACCGGGTCAGGAGTAAAGGCGCAGACGGTGCCACGGCGCGCAGGGAGACCGGCCCCAAAGATATCGGTGCACTGGCGGCGCATCGCGTGCCCTCGCCCCGGCGCCGGGAACCACTATGTTCTCTCCCCCATGGCCGGCGAATACATCTTCACGATGCGGGACCTGCGCAAGATCGTCCCGCCGCAGCGCGAGATCCTCAAGGGGATCTCCCTCTCGTTCTACCCCGGCGCCAAGATCGGCGTCATCGGCTCGAACGGGTCCGGGAAGTCGACGCTTCTCAAGATCATGGCGGGTGTCGACCAGGACTTCCTCGGCGAAGCGAAGCCGATGGACGGGGTCCGCATCGGCTACCTCCCGCAGGAGCCCGCCCTCGACGCGTCCAAGACGGTGCGCGGCAACGTCGAGGAGGCGCTGCAGCCGATCCGCGACCTGCTGACCCAGTTCGAGGCGATCAGCGCAAAGTTCGCCGAGCCGATGGACGACGACGCGATGCAGACCTTGCTCGACAAGCAGGCGTCACTGCAGGACCGGATCGATGCTGCCAACGCCTGGGAACTCGATCACACCATCGACATCGCGATGGACGCCTTGCGTCTCCCGCCGGGCGATGCCGATGTCGCGCATCTGTCGGGCGGCGAGAAGCGCCGGACCGCGCTCTGCCGGCTGCTCCTCTCGAAGCCCGACATGCTGCTGCTCGACGAACCGACCAACCATCTCGATGCCGAATCAGTGGCGTGGCTCGAACGGTATCTCAAGGAGTTCCCGGGAACGGTCGTGGCGATCACGCACGACCGCTACTTCCTCGACAACGCCGCGGCGTGGATCCTCGAACTCGATCGCGGCGCCGGCGTCCCGTGGAAGGGGAACTATTCCTCGTGGCTCGAGCAGAAGGAGAAGAAGCTCGAGGTCGAGGAAAAGCAGGCGTCGGCGCACCGTCGGACGCTCGAGCGCGAGCTCGAATGGGTGCGGATGTCACCGCGCGCGCGCCAGGCGAAGAACAAGGCGCGTCTCTCCGCGTACGATGCCCTCGTCGCCGAAGAGGAGAAGGCCGACGACAAGGCGCATGAGATCCTGATTCCCCCCGCGCCGCGCCTCGGC
Source organism: Gemmatimonadales bacterium (assembly GCA_036500345.1). Classification (NCBI taxonomy): domain Bacteria; kingdom Pseudomonadati; phylum Gemmatimonadota; class Gemmatimonadia; order Gemmatimonadales; species Gemmatimonadales bacterium. The sequence continues at coordinate 40,960 of DASYCE010000013.1, forward strand.
GACGAAGTGGTGATTGCGAAGAAGCTGACCAAGGGATTCGGCGACCGGCTGCTCTTCGACCAGCTCGATTTCTCGTTGCCGCGCAGCGGGATCGTCGGCGTGATCGGCCCGAACGGCGCGGGCAAGACGACGCTCTTCCGGATGATCGTGGGCCAGGAGCAGGCCGACGGCGGCGAACTCGTGGTCGGCAAGACGGTGCAGCCGGCGTACGTCGATCAGTCGCGCGAGGCGCTCGACGGCGACAAGACCGTCTACGAAGAGATCGCCGGCGGCCTCGACTCGCTGCAGTTCGGCAACCGGTCGATCAACTCACGCGCCTATTGCGGCTGGTTCGGCTTCCGCGGCAGCGATCAGCAGAAGAAGGTCGGCTTGATGTCCGGCGGTGAGCGCAACCGGCTGCATCTCGCCAAGCTGCTCAAGGCCGGCGGCAATCTTCTTCTCCTCGACGAACCGACCAACGATCTCGACGTCGACACGCTGCGGGCGCTCGAGGATGCCCTGCTCACCTTCTCCGGGTGCGCCGTGGTGATCTCCCACGATCGCTGGTTTCTCGACCGGATCGCAACGCACATTCTCGCCTTCGAAGGCGATTCCGAGGTGGTCTGGTTCGAAGGGAACTACCAGGACTACGCCGCCGATTACCGCAAGCGCAAGGGTGTCGCGGTCGACCAGCCCCACCGGATCAAGTACCGCAAACTGACGCGGTAGCCGCGCGCGCCGGGTCGCACTCCCCTAGATGTTCTGAGGAAGCAACGGTATACTCCCTTAGCGCATCTAAGGGAGCATGCCCGTGGCCAATGATTCCATCGACCTCCTGCAGGGGTCACTCGACCTCCTGGTCCTCAAGACCCTCTCGTGGGGCCCGATGCACGGGTTCGGCATCGCGCGCTGGCTGCGGCAGCTGACCGACGACGCGCTGCAGGTGGAAGAGGGATCGCTCTATCCGGCGCTCTACCGGATGGAGAACAAGGGGTGGATCGCTTCGGAATGGCGCGTCACCGAAAACAATCGGCGCGCCAAGTACTACCGGCTTACTCCTGCCGGCCGGCGCCACCTCACCGCCCAATCGAACCAGTGGCTCCGCTTTGCCGGGTTGATGATCGAAGTCCTCGGCATGCGCGAGCAACCTGCACCGCAATGAACCTCGGCCGGCGGATCGTCCACCTCTGGCGACGCGACACCGACGTCGAGATCGCCGAGGAGTTGCGATTCCATCTCGACGCGACGGCGGACGAGGAAGTCGCCCGCGGGATGACGCCGACTGCGGCACGCGCTGCCGCCACACGGCGGTTCGGCGATCTGACCACGATCACTCACACGCTTGCTTCGTTGAGAGAAGAGGGAGATCGGATCATGGGACGCAAGGAATGGTTCGAAGCGCTGGCGCAGGATGCCCGATTCGGCGCGCGCCAGTTGCGCAAGCATCCCGGCTTCAGTGCGGTGGCGCTGCTGACCCTGGCGCTCGGGATCGGTGCGAGCACCGCGATTTTCTCTCTGGTCTACTGCGTCCTGTTGCGCCCGTTGCCGTATCAGGACGCCGATCGCGTCGTTTCGCTCGGTCAGGTGCTGACCTCCGGCGACGCACAGCGGTACGTGCCGGTGCCGAACTTCCTCGCGTGGGAAGCGCAGAACCGCACGCTGAGCGCGATCGGTGCCACCGACCAGCGCTCGATGACGTTGACCGGCCACGGCGACCCGTTGCGACTGCGCGGCAATAACGCGACGTCGGGGTACTGGCGCGCTGCGTACCTGCCGCCGCGACTCGGCCGCTACTACGACGCGACGACGGATCACCCGGGATCGAGTCACGTGGTTGTCCTGTCTTACGCGACCTGGCAGACTGCGTTCGGCGGCGACACGACGATCGTCGGCCAGCTGATCCATCTCGACGGTGAACCGTACACCGTGGTGGCGGTCGCACCAGACGCCTTCTCGACAACCACCAACGGACCGGCGTTCTGGACGCCGCTCGCCCCGTCGCCCGACGACGCCGTGCGGTGGGGCGACCACGAGTTGACCGTCACTGGCCGGCTCAAGCCGGGGGTCACGCCCGTCGCAGCGGCCGCCGATCTCGGGCGAATCGAAACCGCCGCACGGGTGGCGCATCCGGACGACGGGCTCACCGGTGCCATCGCAGTGCAGCCGCTCCTCGACGCGACGGTCGGCGTCACGAATCAGCGACAGCTGCTGATCCTCCTCGCCGCCGTCGGGCTGGTGCTGCTGATCGCGTGCGGCAACGTGGCGAACCTGCTGCTGGCGCGAGCGGTGGCGCGGCGCGGTGAAATCACGGTTCGCCGCGCGCTCGGAGCCGGGCGTCGGCGCCTCGTCCGCCAGCTGATGATCGAGAGCGGCATCCTCGCCGCAGGTGGGGTGGTTCTCGGCGTGGGTGTCGCAGCGCTGGGGCTGCGCCTCCTGCTCGCCAACGCGCCGGCTGGAGTGCCGAGACTCAAGGATGCGTCGCTCGACACGCCGGCACTCCTCTTCGCGATCGGCGTCGCGGCACTGTCGGCGCTGCTCTTCGGGCTGATGCCGGCGCTGCAGGCGGCCGGTCGCGATCTCCAGACGACGATCCGTGAAAGCGGGCGCGACAGCCGCGGTGGGCGCGATCCGCTGCGCCGCGGGCTGATCGTGGCAGAGATTGCCCTCGCGCTGGTGTTGCTCACTGGCGCGGGCCTGCTGCTGCGCAGCGCAGCACGGATGCACGCCGAACCGACCGGCTTCGTTGCGGGAAATCTGCTGACGGCGCGCGTGGCGTTGCCGGAAAGCCAGTACGCGACGGATGCCGCCGTGGTGGCGGGGTTCAATCAGGTCCTGACACGGGTCCGCGCCGTTCCCGGTGTTGCGTCGGCGGCGTTCATCTCGCGGGTGCCGATCGGCGCCGGCGGTGCCGATTGTACCGTTGCGCCGGCGGAGCGGCCCTACGAGTCAGCGTCGGGAGTTGACGCGGATTTCCGCAGCGTCTCGGATCGCTACTTCAGCACGATGGAGTCGCCAGTCCTCCGCGGCCGCGCCATTGCTGCCGCCGATGATGCGACCGCACCACCGGTCGTGATGATCAATGCGTCGCTGGCGGCCAAGCTGTTCGGCAACGCCGATCCGATCGGACGGCAGGTCCGTCATTGCATCGGACTCGGCAACGGCTATTCCAATAACACCGTGCGCACGGTGGTCGGCGTCTTCGCCGACGTCCGGGCCAACGGCCTCGATCAGGAGCCGGTCGATCAGGTCTTCTATCCGGTCGCACAGTTCTACGAACGGCAGATGACGCTGGTCGTTCGGGGATCGGTGCCGGTCACCTCGCTGGTGCCGTCGCTGCGGCGTGCGATCGCGGCCGTCGATCCGCAGCTGCCGCTCGCCGCGCCGATCACCATGGGTGACGTGATCAGGCAGTCGACCGCGGTATCGCGCTTCACCATGCTCCTGCTGCTGGTCCTCGGCGTGAGCGGTCTCTGCCTGGCCGCGACCGGCATCTACGGTGTGGTGTCGTACCAGGTCGCCCAGCGGGTGCAGGAGATGGGGATCCGCCTCGCACTTGGCGCCACGCCGGGTCAGGTCCGCGGCCTCGTGCTGCGCAACGGCTTCACCACGGCGCTGATCGGCGTCGCGATCGGGGAGGCGGCGGCGGTGGTCGGAACGCGGGCACTGCGCGGGCTGGTGTACGGCATCACGACCCGGGACCCGGTGACGTTCGTGTCGGTGGGCGGCGTGCTGGCGTTGACAGCCGTGGTGGCGAGCATCGCGCCGGCGCTGCGCGCCACGCGGATCGACCCGGTCAAGGCGCTGCGCGGGGAGTAATCGGCGGTATCTTCAGGGATCCGCCACAGGAGTCGTTCGGTGCGCTCCATCTTCGTCCGCAGCATTCCCTGCCTCGGCGTTGCCGCGGCTGCCATCGCCCTCCCGGTTGTCCTGGCCGCACAGGGTCCGGAATCGGCGCGCACCACGGCGTCGAGGCCTGCTGCCGCGCCAACGACCAGCGACGCCATCCTCGCCAAGGAAGGGTACGTCGCACCGCCCGATCCGATCGCACGCCTCGTGAACGCGCCGCGCCAGTCGAACTACACCTACACCGCGGTCACGCCCGGCACGCGACGCTATCTCGTCCACCTGCTGAGCGATGGGCTCCCCACGCTCGACGAACTGGGGCGCCCGCATTACAACCTCGGCGGATTCCAGGTCGACTACGTCGCCAATCGCGCGCGCGCACTCAACACCAGCAGCGACGTCGGCCTGCAGCTGTATGACTGGGCTTCGGGGAAGACCACGTCGATCGAGATTCCGAGCGGTGCGCGGATTTCGCGGACGCTGGCGTGGTCGCCCGAGGGAAATACCGTCGCATTCCTCGCCGAATTGCCCACGTCGAATCAGATCTTCCTCGCCGACCCGGCAACGGGCAAGTCTCGTCAGCTGACCACGACGGGACTGCTTGCGACCGAAGTGACCAATTTCGAGTGGACCGCGGATGGCAAGTCGATCGTCGCGGTGCTGGTGCCCGATGCGCGCGGTGCCGAGCCAAAGGACGCACCGATCGCGACCGAGCCGCTGGTCCGGTTGAATGAGGGGCGGAAGCTTCACACCGAAGTCTTCCCGTCGCTGCTCGATTCGCCGCGCGACAAGGCGCTCCTCGAGTACTACACCACCGGACAGCTGGCGGTGATCGACGTGAAGACGCGCGCGATCCACAGGATCGGGGGGGCGGGAATGATCCGCACGCTCGATGCATCGCCGGATGCGACGTATTTCCGCGTCTCCTACCTCGACAAGCCGTTCTCGTATCTCCTGCCGGTGTCGAGCTTCGGCACCACCGATCTCATCATCGACGGCGCGGGGAAAGTGCTGACACGAATCACCAACCGGCCACTGCGGGAAAACCCCGATACCACGACAACGGCGCGTCAAGGGGGTGCTCCGGGCGGGGGGCGTGGCGGGATCACTGCCGTCGACACCGGCAAGCGCGATCTGACGTGGCACCCGGTGGATGACGCGCTGGTCTACTTCCAGGTGGCGCCAGGTGCCGCGGGGGCGCGGAACGATTCCGCATCGGCTGCGCGCCGCGACGACCGGATTATCGAATGGATGCCGCCGTTCGATTCGTCGGCGGCGAGCGAGAAGGAGCTCTATCGCACGTCGGGACGGGTGACCGGAGTGCAGTTCTCCGACAATGGCCGGATCATGTTCGTGAGCCAGACCGGCGGCAATGCCAGTGAAGTCGCGGTCTATTTCGACGAAGCGAACAAGGCGTACCCGGTCGTTGCCGCGGCGAATGGGCGCGGCGGTGCGCGCGGCGGACGCGGCGGAGCCGCCGGCGGTGGCGGCCGCGGCGGCCGAGGTGGCGCGGTGGCAGCGCTGGTGTCGAAGACCGGCACCCACGGCTCGGCGGTGGCGATGCTGTCGAGTGATGGGCAGCATGTCTTCATGCAGGGCGGCGGCAACGCGCCGGCCGCACCGGACGCTGCCGACAGCACTGAGGGACGCCCCACACCAAAGGCGTGGGTCGACCGGATTGCCATCAAGACCGGCGAACGCGAGCGGATCTACGAGAGCACCAGCGATCTCGCCGAGACGATCGCGGCGCCGCTCGACGATGACTTCAACAAGGCGGTGATCACGCGCGAATCCGCGACGGTGGTGCCGCAGTCGTTCATCCTCGATCTCAAGACGAAGGACGCGAAGCAGATCACCAGCAATCGCGACTTGATGCCGGAGATCACCAGCGCGATCCGGAAGACGGTGATCGGCCGCCGCGCCGACGGGCACTCGTTCAAGATCATGGTCACGCTCCCGGCCGATTGGCGGCCCGGCGTGAAACTCCCGGCACTCTTCTGGTTCTACCCACGCGAGTACGACAGCCAGCAGGCGTACGATCGTCCCGCGGCCGGGGGCGGTGGCGCGGCCGCCAACCGTTTCCCGAACTACGGGCCGCGGTCGATGGCCTTCATCGTGACCGACGGCTACGCGTTGATCGAGCCCGACACGCCGATCTTCGCGCAGAACGGCCAGCTCCCCAACGATCACTATGTCGACGACCTGCGTGACGATCTCGCCGCGACGATCGACGCGCTCGATACCCTCGGGATGATCGATCGCAACCGGCTCGCGATCGGCGGGCACAGCTACGGTGCGTTCAGCACGGCGAACGCGATGGTGCATACGCCGTACTTCAAGGCGGGGATCGCCGGCGACGGCGACTACAATCGCACATTGACGCCGACCGGCTTCCAGAACGAGCGGCGCGACCTCTGGCAGGGGCGCGAGACCTACCTCGACATGTCGCCGTTCCTCTACGCCGACCACCTGAGCGGTGCGCTCCTCATGTATCACTCCGAGGAGGACCAGAACGTCGGCACGGCGCCGATCAACTCGATCCGGATGTTCCAGGCACTGCAGTCGCTCGGCAAGACCGCGGCGCTGTACATGTATCCGTACGAGGATCACGGTCCGATCACGCGGGAGACCGATCTCGACCAGTGGGCCCGGTGGATCGCGTGGCTCGACAAGTACGTCAAGAACGCCGGACGGACCGGCGATCCGATGGCGACGCCGGCATCGACGAAGCAATGACGCCGTAGCCGGTCACCCGGCCTGCATGACTCCCTTATCTTGGGCGAAGCAGCTCACCGTTGTCGGAGTCATGCATGACCGGATCGCACTCGAAGATTCCCGCGCTGCCGTCGCGGCTCGAAGGACTGGCGGCGCTTGCAGTCAATATTGCGTGGAGTTGGCATCGTCAGGCCCGGGCGCTTTTCCGCCGCGTTGACGAAGCGCTCTGGCGCGATTCCCATCACAATCCGATCGTCCTGTTGCGAGGCGTCGCGCCGGAGCGTCTGGAGGCGCTCGCGCGCGATGCCGATTTCTGTTCGCACTACGATGAAGTCATGGAATGGTTTGCCGGAGAGCAGTCGCGCGCGTCGGGGTGGTTCCGCGATCACTACGCCAGCATCGACGGCGAGCATCCGGTGGCATACTTCTGCGCCGAGTTCGGGTTGCACGCCTCGGTGCCGATCTACTCCGGCGGTCTCGGCATCCTGGCCGGAGATCACTGCAAGGCGGCGTCGGATCTCGCCGTGCCATTCGTGGGCATTGGCCTCTTCTACAAGAAGGGGTATTTCGACCAGCGGATCACGCCTGATGGGTGGCAGGAGGACTCGGATCAATCAGTCGACCCCGACAATACGCCGCTGACCCGCGTCGAAGGGGCCAACGGTACGCCGTGGGTCGCCATCCTCAACTGCTTCGGACGCGCGGTGCACATCGGCGTCTGGTCGATGATGGTGGGACGGGCGCCGGTGTACTTCCTCGACACCGACCTCGACGACAATCACCCCGATGATCGGCCGCTCACGTCGCGCCTCTACTCGGGCGGCGCCGAGATGCGCCTGCGGCAGGAGTGGATCCTTGGCACCGGCGGCGTTCGCGTCCTCCGCGCCCTTGGCGTCCAGCCGGCTGCGTGGCATGCCAACGAGGGCCACGCAGCGTTCATGATGCTCGAGCGGCTGCGGGAATTGACCGGCTCGGGGACGCCGCTCGCCGAGGCGACTGCCATGGTACGGCGCACCTCGATCTTCACCACCCACACGCCGGTCCCCGCCGGGCACGACACCTTCGATGTCGGGCAGTTCGCCGAGTGCGCCGGCGCACAGTATCTCGCCGATTTCGGCGCCGATGCCGAGCGGGTGGTGCGCCTCGGTGTGCATCCGCACCACGACGAGCGCGAGTTCCACATGACGGTTCTGGCGATCAGGCTGGCCGGGCACGTGAACGGAGTGGCGCAGCGTCACGGCGTGGTGTCACGCGAGTTGTGGGGGCAACTCTGGGGCGATCGTCCCACTGACAAGGTGCCGATTGGCGCAGTAACCAACGGCGTTCACCTCGCCACGTGGATGGCCAATCCGATCATGCGGATGCTCGACTACCATCTCGGCGACGACTGGGGGCTTCGTCTCGACGAGGCTGCGATCTGGGATGCCGTGCTCGGGCTCGACGCGCGCGAAGTCTGGTTCACGCATGAAGAGTTGAAGCACACGCTACTCCGGTATCTGCGCGAGGAGGCGCGGCGCCGCTGGCGCGATGAATGGCGCGAAGCGGGACAGGTCGTGGCGGCAGGAACGCTGCTTGATCCCACCGTTTTCACCATCGGGTTCGCGCGGCGGTTTGCAACGTACAAGCGCGCCAACCTCCTCTTCCGCGATGTGGAGCGGCTGCGTGCGTTGATCACTAATCCACGACGTCCGGTCCAGATCGTGATCGCAGGAAAGGCGCATCCTCAGGACACGCCCGGCAAAGAGGTGCTCCAGTCGCTGTATCACTTTGCACGGCACGCCGAGTTCGAGGGACGAATCGCGTTCCTCGAGGACTACGACATGCACCTCGCGCATCTGCTGGTGCAGGGAGTCGACCTCTGGCTCAACGTGCCGCGCGTTCCGCTCGAAGCTTCGGGCACCAGCGGGATGAAGGCAGCACTCAACGGCGTGCCGCAGCTCAGCACGATCGATGGGTGGTGGGAGGAAGGGTTCAACGGCAAGAACGGGTGGGCGATCGCCAAGGCCGAGCCGGGCCAGGATGCCGACGCCGCCGATGCCGCGAATCTGTATCAACTATTGGAGAACGACATCGTCCCGCTCTGGTACGACCAGGACGACAACGGAATCCCGCGGCGCTGGGTGCAACGGATGAAGGAGGCGATCCGGGTTGCCGGTCATCAATTCACCGCGCGTCGGATGCTGCAGGACTACGTGGAGCGCTACTACGCGCCGATCCTTCGTGGCGACCCGTTTGTCGATGATCCCCCGCTCGGATGACGCCATGACCAGACCCTCCGCGGTGGCACTTCCTTCGATCGGCGGCGAAGCGCCAATGGTCGTGCACCTCGCCGCGGAGTATTACCCGTACGCTCGCACCGGCGGATTGGCCGAGGCTGCGTGGGGACTGCACCGTGACCAGCACCGCTCCGGACTCGCGACGATGGCGATCGTCCCGCTCTACCGGGCGGCGCGCGCGCACCTGCGCCACCTCGACCCTGTCGGCGATCCCTTCACACTGCAGCTTGGTCCGACGCCGGAGACCTTCCGGCTCTGGCGCGAGCGGGATCCGGCGTCGGAAACTCCGACCTGCTTCATCGAACACGACGGGTTCTTCGGCCGCAACGGCCTGTACGGCGAAGGCGGCGCCGACTATCCCGACAATTACCGGCGCTTCGCGGCATTCGCTGCGGCATCAGTCGCGGCCCTTCCGCGCCTCACCAGTGGACCGGTGTTGCTGCACGCCCACGACTGGCACGCAGCACTGGCGCCTGTGTATGTCCGCACCTGGTTCCGCGGCAATCCATGGTATGATCGGATTCCGCTGGTTCTCTCGGTCCACAACGGCGGCTACCAGGGGCACTTCCCGCCGGAGGTGATGCCCGACATCGGCCTGCCGTGGTCGATCTGGACGCCCGAGAAGATGGAGTGGTATGGCAAGACGAATTACCTGAAGGGCGGCCTCACGCACGTCGACATGGCGACAACGGTGAGTCCGACGCACGCCGAAGAGTTGCGGACGCCCGCTGGCGGCTTCGGCCTGCACGACGTATATGAATGGATGGGACACCGCTTTACCGGCGTGCTGAACGGGATCGACCAGAGCGTGTGGGATCCGCAAACCGATGGGCAGATTGCTGCGCGGTTCAGCGCCAACGCGATGGAGGGGAAACGCGCCTGCAAGACAACGTTGCAGCGGCGATTCGGGCTCCCGGAGAATCCGTTCATTCCCCTCATCGGGTTCATCGGACGGATGGCGACGCAGAAGGGGCTCGACATCATCGTCCACAACACCGCGCTCTTCCACTTCGCGGCGCAGTACGTCTTCCTCGGCAGCGGTGATCGCCGGCTCGAAGAATCAGTGCATGCGTTGCACGCCGCATTGCCAAGCCGGATCGGCGTCGAGACGACATTCGCCGATCCCCTCGAGCATGAGGTGATCGCCGGCGCCGATCTCTATCTCATGCCGTCGCAGTACGAGCCGTGCGGGCTCACGCAGATGCGCGCCCAGCGGTACGGCACCATTCCGGTCGCCCGGCGCGTCGGCGGTCTCGCGGACACCATCGACGACGGCGTGACCGGATTTCTCTTCGAGGCGTTCGACGAGCGTGCCGTGGTCGGCGGCGTGTGGCGGGCGATGACGGAACATCGGTCGGCCAGTGCGTGGCGCGAGATGCAGCGCGAGGCGATGTCGCGGGATTTCGGATGGGACCGCGTCGCCGAGCGATACATCGACATCTATGTCCGCGCCATTGCGCTGGCGGCAGGGCGTGGCGGGTGAGTCTTCGGTTTGTCCTGACGCTTCATAGCCACCTCCCGTGGGTGCTCAATCACGGCCGGTGGCCGCACGGCAGCGACTGGATCTGCGAAGCGGCGCTCGATAGTTATCTCCCGCTTATCGCAATGCTGGAGCAGCTCGAAGCGGAACACGTCCCCGCGGCGCTCACCCTCGGCATCACACCGATTCTCGCTGCACAGTTCGCGGACCCGGCGTTCCGCGACGAGCTCGATCATTACTTCGCCCATCGACTCGAGACGATTGACGAAGCGCCGGCATCGCTGCGTTCGACCGGTGACGACGATCTCCTCCCGCTGGTGTCGTACTGGCGCGACCATACGCTCGGACTGCGCGCGATCTGGGAGCGGGTCGACAAGGACCTGATCGGTGAGTTCCGCCGTCACGCCAACGACGGACGGATTGAATTGATTTCGTCCGCAGCGACACACGGCTTTCTTCCGCTCCTCGGCCGTGATGAAAGCATCCGGCTGCAGCTGCTCGTGGGTCGCGCCGAACATGCCCGCCATTTCGGCGATCTTCCGCGCGGCTGCTGGGCGCCGGAATGTGCCTATCGCCCACGCGGCCCGTGGCGGCCGATCCCGGGTGCACCGTCAGCGACGATCCGCGGCGGCACTGAAGAACATCTTCGATACGCCGGATTCGGGTGGTTCTATATCGACGCGCATCTCGCCGATGCCGGTGAGAGCATCGATCAGTACGGCGGGGCGCCGCGGGCGCGACGCACCGAGCCAGCCACGCGCTCGCCGTACCGCGGCTACCAGGTTGGCGTCGCCCCGCGCGGTGGACGCCCGGTCTATGCGCTGGTCCGGGATCCGCGATCGACCGAGCAGGTCTGGAGCCGGCACGGCGGCTACCCCGGCGATGGACGGTACCTCGAATTCCACAAGATCAGGTTTCCCGGGGGATTGAAGTACTGGTCGGTCACCGATGCCAACGCAGACCTCGGCTCCAAGGCACCGTATCAGCCGGATCGCGCTCGCGAAGCTGCGGCGATCCATGCAGCGCATTTCCAGGAGATCCTCGATCAGCTGAGCGCGGGAGCCGAGCGTGGCGACGATGCGATCATTGCGCCGTTCGACACCGAACTCTTCGGCCATTGGTGGTTCGAGGGGATCAATTTCCTCCGCTACCTGTTCGAGGACCTGACCGCCAATCGCGACACGGCGAACGGTTCGTCCCCGTCGACATCCGGCGCGGCGCTCCGGGCTGCTCCGCCGACTACGGCGGTGCGTCTGGCGGAAGGATCGTGGGGGAAGGACGGCGACTTCTCGATGTGGATGAATCCGGAGACCGAATGGACGTGGCGCCGGCTCTGGCCGCTGGAAGATCGCTTCTGGAATGCGGTGCCGTCCGCCTTGCAGCGATGGGACGCGCGACCGATTCTCGAACAGGCGGCGCGCGAACTGCTCCTGGCGCAAAGCTCTGACTGGCAATTCATCATTTCGACCGGCGCCGCCGGCGACTATGCCACCAAACGCTTCGTCGAGCATTGTGACGCGCTCGAGCGGCTGCTCCCGTTCGTCGAACACGGCGACTCCGATCTCGGCGCCGGCCGCCAGCTTGCGGCCGAACTCTTCGCGATCGATGGGCCATTTGCGGAGCTGGGTGGCGCGATCGCCGCCGCTTCGGACGTTCGCACCCGCGCCTGACCATGCATCACGTCATCATCCACGGCCATTTCTACCAGCCGCCGCGCGAGGATCCGTGGCTCGACCTCGTCCCGCCCGAACCGAGCGCCGCGCCAGCCCATGACTGGAATGAGCGCATTACGCGCGAGTGCTATCAGCCGCTCGCCGCGGCGCGCGTCCTCGGCGCCGACGGCAAGATCATCGACGTCGTCAACGCGTACGCGTGGTGCTCCTTCGACGTCGGCCCCACCCTGCACCGCTGGCTCGATCGGTACGCACCTGCGGTCGGCGCCGCCTTCGTGGAGGGCGATCGTGCCTCGGTTGCGCGACTCGGCCATGGCAACGCAATGGCGATGCCGTACCACCACGTCATCCTGCCGCTGGTGTCACGGCGCGACAAGGTCACCGAAGTGCGCTGGGGAATCCGCGATTTCACCACGCGCTTCGGCCGGCCACCGGAAGGGATCTGGCTCCCCGAGACTGCCGTCGATGAGGAGACGCTCGATGTCGTCGCCGGCGAGGGGATTCGCTTCACCGTCCTGGCGCCGAGCCAGGTCGATGTCGTCCCGGCATTCGGGCGGCCGGGTCGGTGGCGCGGCAGCGCCGGGCGCGAGCTGGCGGTCTTCGTCTACGACGGGATGCTGGCCCACCAGGTTGCATTCGGCGATGCGTTGACACGCGCCGACGAATGGGAGAAATCGCTCACAAGTCCGTTTCCCTCGCGCGACGGCGGCCCGAGCGTGGTGTCGATCGCCACCGACGGCGAAACATTCGGCCACCACCACCGATTTGGCGATCTGGCGCTCGCCGCGGTGATCCATCGCATCGGCCGCCGCTCCGACGCGTCAATGACGAACTACGCGACAGTGCTCCGCGCATCGCCACCGCAGCACGATGTGAGGATCGTGTCCCCGAGCTCGTGGAGCTGTCCGCACGGCGTCGACCGCTGGCGGCTGGCGTGCGGGTGCCGGATATCGGCCGGATCCTCGCAAGAATGGCGCGTCACGCTGCGGCAGGCGCTCGATCGGTTGTACGCCGGGATCACGGCCGCGGTGGAGCACCGCTGGCCGTCCGCCGCGGGCGACCTCTGGAACGCGCGGGACGCAGCTGGCCCATCGATCGAGCATGTCGACGCGCTGCCGGCCGAGGCGCGACGGTTGCTGGCTGCTGAGTCGCACGCGCTGGCGATGTTCACGTCGTGCGCCTGGTTCTTTGACGATCTCGGACGCATCGAACCGGCGATCGTAATGCGACACGCCGCGCGCGCGTTGCAACTGCTCGGTCCGGAGGATCGCACGCAGCTCGAGGGCACGCTGGTCGAGACGCTCGCTGGTGCGCACAGCGCCGACCCCGCGAAGGGGAGCGGCGCTGCGATCTGGCATCGAGACGTGATCACCGGCGCCGATGGGTTTGTGAAGCTGGCGGCCGGCCTCGGTGCGATGCGTGCGCTCGCACCAGACCTCCTTGACGACATCGCAGTGCCGCCGCATCGCTGGCGCCTCGACGGCGACGACATCGTCGTGACCGACGGAGAATCCGGCGAAGAACTCCGCTGGCGCGTCGACGTGGTCACGCCGGGAATTCTCCCCTCCGTCGCCTCCGTTCGCGCGATTCCAGGCCACAGCGCGGTCCGGGTCACGGCCCGCGAGTATCCCGATCCAATCCGCACGGCACTCCGTGATGTCGTTACGCCAATGGCGTACGACGCGGCACTGCTGCCGAGCGATGCGGCCCTCGTTCGCGCCGGGCTTCTGGACATCCCGTCCGCGCGGTTGCGCGCGGTTGCCGGCGCCTGGGCATTGATCGACCGCGACGGAATCGATGAAGCGGGAGTCGTTCTGCACGCGGCACTCGATCTGTTCGACGCTGACGGAACGCCGATTCCCGATGAGGTTCGCACCCAGGGATACCTCCGATTGTTCCCGCTCGCCACGTCACCAGCGCGCCAATCTCTCGCCGACCGATTGGGAGTGAAGGTTGCCCACGCGCGCTGATCTCTCTCCAGCTCCTGGCGCGTCGGGCGCGGCTACCGAACCGCTCCGCTTCTCGTTCGCACTCCACCTGCATCAGCCGGTCGGGAATTTCGACTCGGTCTTCCAGCAGCATCTGGACGACGTCTACCGGCCGCTCCTCTCTGCGCTCATGTCAGGTGAGTGCTGGCCGGTGGCGATGCACATCTCCGGGCCGCTTCTCGAGTGGCTGGAACACCACGCTGGCGATTTCGTCGACGAGATCGGCCTCTACGCAGCGGCCGGACGGCTCGAACTCCTCGCCGCGGGTCACGACGAGCCGATTCTCGCCGTGCTGTCGCGCGAAGACCGGATCGAACAGGTGGTGCGGCACCGCGAATGGCTGCGACGACGCTTCGGTGTCGACGCGGTGGGGCTCTGGCTAACCGAGCGCGTCTGGGAACCGACGATCGCCGAAGACCTTGCCACCGCTGGTGTGCAGTTCGTCCTGGTCGACGACCGCCATTTCCGCGTGACTGGCTTCACGCAGGACGAACTGCATCGGCACTTCATGTCGGAGTCGGGTGGCAAGGTGATCCGGATTTTCCCGATCGACGAGAAACTCCGATATCTCGTGCCATTCCGTCCACCGGTGGAACTGGCCGAATACTTCCGTGCACTTCGCGCCCGCGGACACTCGCTGGCCGTCCTCGGCGATGACGGCGAGAAGTTCGGCGGGTGGCCGGGGACGCGCCAATGGCTCTACGACGAGGGATGGCTTGACTCGTTTCTCGGCACGATGCGTGAATTGCGCGATCGCGGCGAGGTGCATCTCACTCGCTTCGACGATGCCATCCGCCGGACGCCGTCGGCCGGTCTCGCCTATCTCCCGACGGCATCGTACCGCGAGATGGAAGGATGGTCGCTCCCGTTCGAGCCTGCCCGCGCGCTCCTGCGGCTCGAAGAAGCGTGGAACGGCGAACGACTCGACGGCGTCGAGGGCGGGCTGCTGCGCGGCGGCCACTGGCGACATTTTTTCGTCAAGTACCCGGAAAGCAACCGGATGCACAAGATGATGCTCGCGCTCTCCGCGCTCTGCCGCGAGCGTGGCGACCCGGAACCGGTGCGGCGCATGATCGGCCAGGCGCAGTGCAACGATGCCTATTGGCACGGCGTGTTCGGTGGGCTCTATCTCCCCTTCCTTCGCGGCAGCGTCTGGTATCACCTCGCGAAGGCCGAAGCCGCCCTTCGAATCAATGAATCGCTGACCGCCGAAGTTCGTGATATCGACGTCGATGGACACGACGAGGTCTGGGTGCACTCGTCAAAGATCAGCGTCGTCTGGGCGCCGGCGCGCGGCGGGATGATCGACCTCTGGCTTGATCTCGACCGAGCGGAGAACTTGCTCAATGTCGTCGCGCGACACCGCGAGGCATATCACGAACCGCTCACCGGGCTGGACGACGGTGCACCGATCGAACCGGCGCCCGGCGACGACGACGCAGCAGGCGGCGCGCCATCGATTCACGACCTGGAAAGCCAGCTGATCGAGATTCCGCCGCGCGACTCCGCACCGCGAGGCCTTTTCGTCGATCGCATCGTCCCCGCGAAGACGACGCGGGACGACTTCATCGCCGGAGAGGTCTCGTCGATCCGGAGCTGGTCGACCGAAGTGATGAGCTCGTCACATCAAATGACCGGCGATCGGATCGAACTGGTGGCCGATGCAGACGACCTGCACAAGGTGATCTCGGTTGGAGACGACGGGGTGATGCGCTGCCGGTGGCAATGGCCGGCCGCGCGATTCCCTGACGGTGCCTGGTTTGCGACGGAGCTATCGTCGTCGGCCGAATTCACGATCGATGCACCGGGCGCGGAGCAATGGGAGTACCCGATCGAGACGGTGGCGAAGAGTGAGAAGGGTTTCGATCGGACCGTGCAGGGGAACGCGGTCGTGCTGCGGTGGCCGGCCCGCGCCGGCGAGGCGTCGCTTACTCTGCGGGCACCGACGTAACGTGCCGGTGGCCGAGGATCACATCCATCGGCGCACGAATCACAAGCCGGTACGAGATTTCCCAGTGCGTGTTGAAGAACGCGATGCTCTTCAGGTTGTCGATGTTGTGGAAACGGAACTCGGCGTCGAACGTCACTCCGCCTTCGATCGGTGTCCGGCGGATCATCCCGATCTCGGTGTACACGCGGTGAGGCTGGTAGAAGGTCGGATCGTAGCCCGTTGAGTTGTAGTTGTTGTCGCCGTCATCCCCGTTGTAGTCCTGCCCGATCCAGTGAATCGCGAAGACTTCCGCCCAGTTCCATGGATTGATCGACGCCCGCAGATAGGTCCCGTGCCCATGATCGGGGCGGCCCGGCGGAGTGTCGGGGTCGATATGTCCCTGGCTCCAAAGTGCCCACGCCGCCAGCGATATCGGGCCGAGCCACCCGAGTGAATCGTGCGCCTCGGCGCCGAGCGCTTCCGCGTGATTGTTGGTCACCGGCACCGGATTGAAGAGCTGCCCGCCACGATGGTACCAGAGATGCTGACCCTGCAGATCGAAGTATTTCCCGGCATTCACGCGGAGAACATTGCCGATCTCGAATTGCTCTCGCTGCGTCGGCGTGTTGAGCTTCTGCCAGTTGATCCAGCTCTCGGCGTGCACGGGACCGGCATTCTCGATCCATTGACCACCGTACTCGATCGGCGTCGTCAATTCGCGAGTGGTGACCATCAGCGGTTCGAGGAGGCCGTGCCGGTTGACCGTTTCCAGCGTCCCGAAGACGCCGAGCGCGTGCCGCGTCTGGTAACGGAAGGCGAGAATCGGCTTGACGGAATCGGCGACCGCACTTGAGCCCCAGCGGCGGTCGGCAAAGACACCGAGGCGCAGGGTGGTCCGCGGACCGGGCTGGTCGGCGAGCCAGGTGGAGACTTGCCCTCCGAGGATCGTCTCCCCCACGCGGTACGGCGTGAAGAATTCGGTGTTGTCGGCGTAGAACGTGGCGCGCGTCTGCCACGAGTACTGCTGCGCTCCCAGCGGGAGGGCGGCAATGAGGAGTAACGAGGCGGTGGCGAATGGGCTCCGACGAAGCACGGTCACTATCTTAGTCGCACCATGAATCCTTCGCGCCTGGTCAAGGTTGGCCTCGTCCAACAGCGTGTCGGCCCCGACGCCGCGGCGAATCTCGAACACACGGTCGACGGCATCCGCGACGCCGCGAAACGTGGGGCGAAGCTGGTCTGCCTGCAGGAACTCTCCAACTGGTACTACTTCTGCCAGCGGGAAGATCACCAGTTCTTTTCGCTCGCCGAATCGATACCCGGTCCGACGACGGAACGACTGTCGAGCGTTGCCGCCGAACTCGGTGTGGTGATCGTCGCGTCGATCTTCGAGAAGCGTGCCGAAGGGTTGTATCACAACACCGCTGCCGTGATCGATGGCGACGGCCGGTACCTTGGCAAGTACCGCAAGATGCACGTCCCGGATGATCCGCAGTTCTACGAGAAGTTCTATTTCACGCCCGGCGATCTCGGCTTCCGCGTCTGGGATACGATGATCGGGCGTCTCGGCGTGCTCGTCTGCTGGGATCAGTGGTATCCGGAAGCGGCGCGCCTCACCGCGATGCAGGGCGCCGAGATCCTGATTTATCCCACGGCAATCGGATGGCTGCCACCGGAGAAGGTTGAATACGGCGAGCGACAGGAAGCGGCGTGGCAGACGATCCAGCGGAGTCACGCGGTCGCGAATGGCTGCTTCGTCGTCGCGGTGAATCGCGTCGGCCACGAAGTGCTTCCCGGGAGCGAGCCGTCGCACCCCGGGATCGAATTCTGGGGTGGGTCCTTCGTTGTCGATCCGGGAGGACGCATCCTGGTGCACGGCGGACGCGACGAGGAGGTCCTCGTGGCGGAGTGCGATCTCTCGCAAGTCGATATCGTTCGGACGCACTGGCCGTTCCTGCGCGACCGCCGGATCGACGCGTACAACGGACTGACGCAACGCTACCTTGACTGACCCGCGTTCACCCGCCGCCCGCGGGTTCCGGATGCCGGCGGAATGGGAGCGGCACCGCGGCACGTGGCTCTCGTGGCCGCACAAGGAGGCGTCGTGGCCCGGCAACTTCGCGCCGGTCCCGGGGATCATCGCCGAGATGATCCGGCATCTCGCCGCGGTCGAGGAAGTCCATATCAATGTCAGCGGCGACGCCATGGAGCAGCAGGCGCGCTTCGTCCTGACCGACGCGCACGTTGCCGCGCACAACGTCGTCTTCCATCACAACCCGACTGACGATGCGTGGTGCCGCGACCATGGGCCGATCTTCGTGCAGCGGGAGTACCGTGGCGCGACGGAGCAGCTGATTCTCGACTGGGGATACAACTCCTGGGGCGGTAAGTATCCGCCGTTCGACCAGGACGACGTAATTCCGTCGCGGATCGGCGCGGCGCTCGACATTCCGGTCGAGCATCCCGGGATGATCCTCGAGGGGGGCTCGATCGACGTAAACGGGCGCGGGACGCTGCTCACGACCGAGGCGTGCCTGCTCAACCCCAACCGCAATCCAGAACTCTCGCGTCACGACATCGAGCAACGGCTTCGCAACTATCTCGGCGTCACCAACGTCCTCTGGCTCGGCGATGGGATTGTCGGCGACGACACCGATGGGCACATCGATGACCTGACCCGCTTCGTCGATCCGCACACCGTTGTCACTGTACTAGAGAATGATATAGCTGACGAGAATCACGCACCGCTCGCGGAGAACCTGCGGCGATTGCAGGAGATGCGTGACCAGGACGGCGAGCCGCTGCGCGTCGTCGAGCTGCCGATGCCGCCGGCGCTGTACTACGAGGAGCAGCGCCTCCCGGCGAGCTACGCGAATTTCTATATCGCGAACGGACTGGTCCTGATGCCGGGGTACGATGCGGCGACGGATCGACTGGCGGCCGACGTGCTGCAGCGGTGTTTCCCGCACCGGCAAGTCATCACGATCGATTGCCGGGCGCTGGTGTGGGGATTGGGGGCGTTTCACTGCCTGACGCAGCAATGGCCGGGGTAGCGGATGAGCCTACCTGCTCGGCGCGGCTCAGTGGTCCTTGTGACCCGTCATCGCCAAGTTCAATTCCAGACTCCCCCGTGCCACCGTTGCAACCTCGCGGCCCGGTAAAGCGTCCCATCTGATGTGACGACACTTGCGATGACTCTTCCCGCCCTCCACCGTGCCACCACGACGATCGTCGACGCCGACGCGCTCGACGCCCGGCGCGCGGCCACGGGCGACCACGCCGCCTTTGAGCGGCTCTACCGGAAGCACGTCGCCCGGATCCATACCCTGGTCCGCCGGATGGCAGGCCCCGGCCCAGCCGATGACCTGACCCAGGACGTTTTCATCCGCGCCTGGGACAAGCTGGCGTCGTTCCGGGCCGAGAGTGCCTTCGGGACCTGGCTCTACCGCCTGGCGGTGAATGTGGTCCTGTCGCGTCGCCGGAGCGAAAAGAACGAGCGGATCTGGATCATGGAGGACGAGGTTGCCGCGGAGATGGTCGGCACCGTCAGCCATCACCCCGCGGCGCGGATCGATCTCGATACCGCGATCGCCCGCCTCCCCGACGGCGCGCGAAAGGTGTTCGTGCTGCACGACGTCGAAGGATGGACGCACGAAGAGATCGCCGAGGAGATGGGACTGGTACCGGGGACGTCGAAGTCGCAACTCTCACGGGCGCGGGCCGCGTTGCGGAGGATGCTCGATGCATCGTGATCACGACAACGATCCCGGGCTCGCGGACGAGATCGCATCGCTCCGCAATGCCCCGCCTTCCACCGACCTCTGGCCGGGGATCGCCCGACAACTCGAGCCGCGGCAGCCGCGTGGCACGCTGCTCATTCGCTGGCCGGTCGCGATTGCTGCGGGGCTGGTCCTTGCAGTGGCGACATCGGCCGGGACACTGATTGCGTTGCGGTTGACGCGCAGTCCGGCCGCACCCGCGGCCACGACGACCGTTGCCGCGGCGCCCACCGCACCGGCGGGTACCAGCCCGGCCGTCGCCGCCTCATTTGCGCCGGCGGATTCGGCGCTCGCAGGCGCCATCAACGACCTGGAGCGCGCGGTGCGCTCCAACCTCAGCCACGTCGACCCCGAGGCGCGCAACAGCATCAACCAGAGCCTCACGCTGCTCGACCAGGCGATCGCGCAGGCGGCAGCGCGGCAAAGTGCCGCACCCAACGACCCGCGCGTCGCGAGCTATCTCACCAGCACGCTGCGCAAGAAGCTGCAGCTGTTGCGCACCGTGTCCGAACTCACCCGGCGGGAGAGCTGATCATGTCGATTGCACTACTGGCCATCGCTGCCGCACTCACCGGTCGCGACGTCGACACCACCGTCCATCTCCCCCGCAACGGCGCGGTCGAGATCGACACGAGGAACCGCGACGTGGTGGTGCGAATCGGCAGCGGCGACCAGGTCATCATCCGCGGTGGTTCGGGCGAACTCGACGGCGGCACGCTGCAAGTCGACGGTGAGAGCCGGCGCGGCCATGGCTCGGGCGGCGGTGCGGTCGACATCACCGTCCCGTCCTGGGCGCGGGTCGAGGTCAACACGATCAGCGGGAACATGACCTTCAATGGCACGCCGGCGTCGCTCGACGCGCAGTCGGTCAACGGATTCATTCACGTAAACGGCGGATCGGGCACGGCGGACGTCGAGACGGTGGCCGGCGAAGTGACGGTCAACGATTTCCATGGGACCAAGCTCTCGGCGAGCACCACGGGCAGCAACCTGACGATCACCAACTCGACCGGCGAGATCGACGCCGAGAACGTCAACGGCGACGTGACGCTGCGCGGCGTCCGGTCGACGCATGTGTCGGCGTCGACGGTGAACGGAGGAATCGCATTCGAGGGTGCGTTCGTGACGGACGGGTCGTACGAGTTCGAGAGTCAGAACCGCGACGTCACGCTGACTGTCCCGGGCGACGTCAGCGCCCGCATGAAGATCTCGACGATGAATGGCCAGCTCATCTCACCGGATATTCCGGCGACGACCTCGGGCGGCCGCGCTCGCGATCAGATGGCCGGCGGCAAGGGGAAGCACAAGGGAAGCAGCAACAGCGACGATGACGAGCACGACTTCACCGTCGTCTACGGCAGCGGATCGGCGCGGGTGAGCGTCGACGTCTTCAACGGCAACGTCGTCGTCCGCCGCGCCGATCGGCGCCCCTGAACCTCAGGAGAACTTCGGCGGGCGGCGGGTATGAATGTCGCTCGCCGTCTGCCAGGCGTGTGCCAGCCGTAGCAGCAGGTCTTCTCGATAGAGTGCCGCGACGAACGAAATCCCCTGATTGCCAGGATCATTCGCGGCCGCCCCCTCCCGCACCACCAGCGGTGCCACGACCTGCGGATGCCCGGTCAGGTTGGTCGCACCGAGATTTCCGCCGCCGACCACGATATCGACGTCCTTGAAGAAATCGTCGTAATGGTTGATCAGCAGCGTCCGCGCGCGGTTGGCGAGGACGTAGTCGACGGCGGAGACGAGCGTCGCCGACCGGAAGGTGGTGGGCCACGCGTTGGCATCCTGCAGGACCATCTTGTCGACGGTGTTGTCGCGGGTGATGTCGGCGAACGCCGCGCCCGCTTCGACGTTGAGGATGCACGACAGCGCGTTGGTCGACGGCTCGGTCGGCCAGGTGATCGGGACGAATTTCGCCCCCTGCTTGGCGAGCGCGTCGAGGACCGTCTTGGTCGCCTGGTAGTTCGCCATCGCCGCCGCAGGATTCCCGCCGCGGCCGCGTCCTCCCCCGGCGCCGCCGCCACCACTCGCGGCCGCCGCGCGCATCGCCGCAGTGTCGGGCGGCTGCATCATGTTCTGCGGCACACCGATCCGGATCGACGCCAGCGGAAGCGCCGGATCGAACTCGAACGGCATCGTTCGCGTCGACGGATCGCGCGGATCGGCGCCATTGATCGCCGCGAAGACGAGCGCGAGATCCTCCGCACTCCGTGCGATCGGCCCGATCTTGTCCATCGTCCACGAGAGCGCCATCGCGCCGTATCGTGAAACGCGCCCGTACGTCGGCCGCAGCCCGCTGACGCCGCAGCGAGTGGACGGCGAGATGATCGAACCCTGGGTCTCCGTGCCGATGGCGAATGGATACAGACCTGCCGAGACACCGCTGGCCGAGCCGGCTGAAGATCCGCTTGATCCTTGCGCAGTATTCCAGGGATTCTTCGTCTGCCCGCCAAACCAGGTGTCGTCCTGGGCGAACTCACCGAGCGAGGTCTTGGCGACGAGCACCGCGCCCGCGGCGTCGAGCCGCTCGACCACTGCCGCCGTCACGTCGAGGACCTGGTCCTTGTAGATCGGCGATCCCCACGTCGTCGGATACTTCGGCACCGCGAAGAGATCCTTGGCACCGTACGGAATGCCGTGGAGCGGGCCGCGGAACTTCCCCGCCTTCGCTTCGGCGTCCATCCGGTCGGCCTGCTCAAGGGCGCGTTCGCGAGTCGGCGTGATCACGGCGAGGAGCTCGGGGTTGTACTTCTCGATCCGGGCGAGCGACCGCTCCACCAGCTGCCGCGAGGTCACGGCGCGGGAGTGAATCAGCCGGCTGAGCGTCGCGACGCCGGCGTACGCCCAGTCCGATTCCGTGGTCGGGCGCTTCGCTGCGGGGGCCGAACGCGCCGCTCGTGGAGCGCGATGCGGCTGGCCGACGGGCTCCTTCCCCACCGGCACCGGGTCGAAGTGGAAGGCGGGCGGCACGACGTTCGACATCGGGATCGCGTGGAGCGCCGCGTACCCGGCCAGATTCCGTTGCAACCCCCGGAGCATCAGGTCGCGATCCTTGTCGCGCCACGACAGGCCGAGGACGTTCTCGGCCGCGGCGATCTGCTCCTTGGTGATCGGATCGAGGGCCACCACCGCATCGTCGTCCGCGCCCGGCGCCGTCTCGGCCCAGAGCTGATGCGAGAAATCGAGCGGAAGGCCTACGGCGGCGCAGGCCGCCAGGAAGGAGCGGCGATCGACGAGGGTAGACATGGTGGCTCCGGAGGTGTGAAGGCCTGCAACCCTTGAGGTTGCCGGGCACGTCTCAGTCTTCAGAAGATCGCGCCACTTACCTGTTCAGCCAAGGACGTGTCGATGCGGACCACCCTCGTTCTGACCCTCGCGCTGGCAACGGTTGCGGCGACCGGCGCCGCGGCCCAGCGGTCGCGCCGACCGGCTCCCGCCGATCGCGACCGGCCGGAGCAGTCCTCCAGCCGGGACGACTATCACTTCACCCCCAACCTGCATTCCGGTGACCGGCTCAGCGTCAGCAACATCGACGGCGAAGTCGTCGTCACGCAGGGGCGCGGGACATCAGCCGACATCGTGGCGCACAAGATCGTGCGCCGAGGCGACGGCTCGCGGATGATGGCGGTGCTCGAGGAAGTGGACGGTGGTTATCGCGTCTGCACCGTGTACCTGCGGCGCGGCGACGCCAACGCCGACAGCTGCAACAGCCACTATAGTAACAATAGTGATAGTGATCACGACCCGCTCGACGCCGAGATGCGCTACGAGATCCGGCTTCCGGCGGGCGTCGCGCTCTCGGTCAACACCGTCGACGGTGACGTCCGCGCCACCGGACTCGATACGCCGGCGATGATCCGCACCGTCGATGGCGAGATCAGCTACGACGGCGTCGCACCCCACTCGCTCAACAGCGTCGACGGCAAGATCACCGCAACGATCTCCAATGCCCGCTGGGATCACGACCTGGCCCTTCGCAGTGTCGACGGCGACATCGACCTGACGCTGCCGGCGTCGATCGGCCTCGCAATCAGCGGCCAGACCGTTGACGGCCAAGTGCATTCCGATTTCCCGCTCACCGTCGAGGGACGTTGGGGACCGCGGTCGTTCCATGCGACGATCGGTGGTGGCGGGTCAAATGAACTGCAACTCAATACGGTCGACGGATCGATCACCCTGCATCGTGGCGGGCGAGGAGAGCGGAATGGCCACGACAACTGAACGACTCGAACTGTTGCACCGGGCCGCTCCGATGCGATTGACGATGATGGTCGCTGTCGTCGCCGCCGCAGTGACCCGGCTCCCGGCGCAGGACTATCACTTCTCGAAGGTGTTGTCCGCTGGTGCTACCCTCGAGGTGAGCAACATCAATGGCAAGGTCGACGTCACCCGCGCCTCCGGCCAGACCGCGGAGGTCACCGTGACCAAGACGGTCCGGCGTGGCGACGGCACTCTCGTCAAGGCGATCATGGACGACAGCCGCGACGGGATGCGCGTGTGCACCATCTACCTGACACGGGATCCGGAGCGCCGCAGCTGCAGCGGCGACAATGACAACAACGATCGGTCGAACGGCCGCAACCGGCTCGACGTCGACATGCGCTACACCGTACGTGTACCTCTCAACGCCCGGCTTGTCGTCGATGCCGTGAACGGGTCGGTAACGGTCAGCGGTGCCGGGACCGATTCCAAGATCGAAACGGTCAACGGCGACATCGTCTTCGACGGCATCGGCGCCCTGTCGCTCGAGACGGTGAACGGCAAGGTCGATGCGACATTTGCGCGCGCAGCGTGGGAAGGGACGATGCGTGTTTCGTCGGTGAACGGCGCGATCGACCTGACCTTCCCGGCATCGCTCAGCGCCGAGGTGCGGGGCGAGACGGTCAATGGTGGCATCGACAGCGGCGGCTTTCCGATCACGATCGAGAAGGGGTTCGGCCCCAAGTCATTCGAAGGGCGAATCGGGTCGGGCGGACGGCGGCTGGAGCTTGAAACCGTCAACGGAGGGATTTCGCTGCACAAGCAGTGACCGCTAGCTTGCAGCGTGTCAACCGATCTTTTCAGCGCGCCGGTCATCGCGGCGTGGCAGCAGCGCCTCAACCGCTCCACCCGATTCGCCGAAGCAGCGGCCGGGTGGAGCGGTCGTTTTGTCCTGGTCGAACGGGAGACCGACGGCAGCGAGCGTCGCACATGGGTGGTCGTCGACGATGGGCGCTGCACTGACGCGCGTCCCGGCACGCCACTCGACGAACAGGCCGCCGACTTCGTGCTGGCCGCCACCCCCGCGACCTGGGCCGACCTTGCCAGCGCACGCACCACTCCTGCCACTGCCGCATTGGTCGGCAGGCTTTCACTCATCAAAGGCGATCTGTTCGCCCTTGTTCCTCGTGCCAAGGCCGCTGCCGAACTCCTCCGGGCAGCTGCGGAAGGAGATCTCTGATGTCGGATATCACGTTGCAGGTCGCGGATGGCACCACTGCGCGGGCCTACGTGGCGCGCCCGGACGGCGCGACCGCCGCGCCGGGGCTGATTCTTTTCCAGGAAGCGTTTGGCGTCAACGGTCACATCCGTGATGTCGCCGGACGATTCGCGGGCCAGGGATTCGTCGTCGTGGCACCCGAGATGTTTCACCGCACGGCCGACCCGGGATTCGAGGCGAGCTACGACGATTTCGACAGCGTCCGCCCGCACATGGGCGCGCTTACCGCCAAGGGAATTGCCGCGGACGCGGAGGCCGCCCATCTCTTTCTCAGCCGCGACCCACAGGTCGACCCCGATCGCATCGTCGCGATCGGCTACTGCATGGGCGGGCGCTGTTCTTGGATTGCCAACGCGTCGCTGCCGCTGCGCGCCGCGGTTTCATACTATGGCGGTGGCATCGTCCCGTCGCTGCTCGACCGCGCAGCAATGCTCAACGGTCCGCATCTCTTCTTCTGGGGCGGCCTCGATACCCACATCCCGCCCGAACAGCGAGCGGCGATCGTGAGTGCACTGACGGATGCGACGAAGCCGTTCATCAATGTCGAAATGTCGGAGGCTGGCCACGGCTTCTTCTGCGACCAGCGGCCGGCGTATCACGCCGATTCGGCCGCCGAATCGTGGGCATTGACGCTCGAGTTTTTCCGGAGGAAGCTGGCGTAGGCCCTCGCCGCCCTTCGACAGGCTCAGGGGAGGCGCTCGGGACGCACCGCGATCGGCGCGGCAAGAACCGGCTCCGGGATCGCGAATGCATCGGTGATCTCTTCGGCGATCGGGCGCAGTTCACCGGCGCACTTGTTGACCAGGTAGCGGATCGCCTTGGCTTTCGGCGTTTCCACCGCGCCGCTCATCATGTACCACCCCATGTCGCGTTCGATGCAGCCGGCCCAGAAGGTGTCGCGAATCAGCGCCAGCAGCGGCCGCAAGGACGCGCCGGCCCGCTCCACTTCGTCCTGCACCGCTTCGAACGATTCCCGCTCCACGTGCGCCGTCGCGAGGTGCATCAAATGGTCCTGCACCTCGATCATTGCACTGGTCGGATCGCGACGCTTGAGCGCCGCCCGAAGCCGGCGTGCCGCCGCATCGAGGAGCCGATCCTCGCGATATCGGAGCAGCGTGAGCTGTGCCCCCGCGTCGCGAAGATGATCCTCGTCGTCGCGGCGCGCCGTCACCGGGTTGAGCGACCGGAGCGCCGCTCCTGCTCGACGCGTCAGCAGGCGGATCACGCCCATCTCCGCGAACGCCTGGCGATAGCCGGTCAGCAAACCCTTCGCGAGCAGCTGCATCAGGACGGTATTGTCGCCCTCGAAGGTGGTCCAGACGTCGATGTCGCGACGAAGCACGGCGATCCGGTTGGCCGCGAGATATCCCTGTCCCCCACAGCACTCGCGCGCGTCGGTCACGGTGTGCTGGGCAAACCAGGTGGTGTACGCCTTGAGCCCCGCCGCGAGCGCCTCGACCATCCGGGTGTCTTCAGCGCCCCGCATGGCCGCGAAGCGATCGACCAGGCGCGACAGCGCGATATCGAGGACGATGCTCGTCGCCAGTGGGGGAAGGAGGCGGCGCTGATGGGTCCGATAGTCGAGGAGGAGCGTCTCCGGCTGACCAGGTTCGCCGAATTGTCGCCGCCGATTGCCGTAACGAATCGCGACCGTCAATCCGGTCTTCACCGCTGACAGCGCCGAGAGGCCGATGGTGATGCGCCCGCCAACCAGCGTCCCGATCATCGTGAAGAAGCGCTTCGCCGGGCTCTCGATCGGCGACGAATAGACGCCGTCGGGCGAGACATCGCCGAACCGGTTGAGGAGGTGCTCGCGCGGAACCCGCACCTGATCGAACCAGATCCGGCCGTTGTCGACGCCGTTGAGTCCTTCCTTGTGGCCGGTATCCTCGATGCGGACGCCGGCCAGCAGCTGTCCTCCGGGATCACGCACCGGCACCAGCAGCGCGTGGACACCATGATTGGTGCCGTCCACGATCAGCTGCGCAAACACCGTCATCATCCTGCCGTGCAGCGCCGCGTTGCCGATCCATTCCTTGTGTGCGCTGTCCCTCGGCGTGTGGATCACGAATTCGCGCGTCGCCGCGTCGTATGTCGCGGTGGTTTCGAGGTCGCGGACGTTCGATCCGTGGCCCAGTTCCGACATCGCGAATCCACCGAGGAGTGCACCCCGACAGATCGCAGGAAGAAAATGCTCGTGATGCCAGCGAGTGCCGAGGAGGAGGACGCTTCCCTGGAACAGGCCGTATTGTACGCCGAACTTGATGGTGAGCGAGAGGTCATGAAACGCGATCGTCTCGAACGCGGCGAGAAATGCGCGGGGGTCGCCCTGGCCGCCGAACTCCGCGGGGACCGCCAGCGCGCCGAGCCCGTCGGTCGAGAGGAGGCGGAGCCAGTCGAGAACCACGGTGCGGTAGGTCGCGTCGTCGGTCGCAGCGTGGTATGCGAACTCGGGGCGGCTGAGAATCGTGCGCACGCGGTCGCGCACCGGTTCTTCGGCACCGTCGAGCAACGCTTTCAAGGCCGCCACGTCAACGGGCGGTGAGGGGCGCAACGGCGCCGGCTCGCGAACGACGCGTTCGGGAACTGTCGGACTCATGCGGCTCGGAACCCCACGGTCGCCTTTCGTTCAAGTTTCCCCCATCCAACCAATCCGCCGCGCAACGCGGCGACGATCGACCGCAATACCACCCAGTACAGCAGCTGGCGATACGCGAAACGCTGCAGGAACACCAGCCACGTGAGCCGCCGGTCCTCCCCAGGCTCCATCAGGAACGACAGAATTGCGGCGAGCCAGTCGACCGCGATGAAGATGCCATACCAGCCGACGATCTTGCTCAGTGCATCGATCGCGTAGGTGGTGTTGTGCTCGCGGTACATCACCATGACCCATGCAAGCGAGAAGACGAAGACGAGATCCGCCACCGGTGCGATGCACGAGAAGAAGAGCTGGTAGATCCAGACGTTGGGCAGGGCCACGAAACCAAGGGTGCCGGCGCGCGGACGGAAGAGAAGATCGCGATGCTTCCACGCGCACTGGAGTGTGCCGAATGCCCAACGGAATCGCTGTTTCGCCAGACCGCGGAACGTGTCCGGCGCCTCGGTCCATGCCACGGCGTGATCGGCGTAGGCAACGCGATAGCCACGGCGCCCGATCGAGAGAGTGAGATCCTGGTCCTCTGCGAGCGTATCGTTGGAAAAGCCGCCGACTTCAATCGTGAGCGACTTGCGCCACGCCCCGATCGCTCCCGGGACCACCATGATGCAGTCGAGGAGGGCGAAGGCGCGCCGATCGAGGTTCTGCGAGGTGACATACTCGAGCGCCTGCCATCGCGTCACGAGATTGATCCGGTTGCCGACCTTGGCGTTGCCGGCGACCGCGCCGACGTGGTGATCGGCCAGCGGCGCCACCAGGTGGCCGACAGCATCCGGCTCGAAGAGCGTGTCGGCGTCGAGCGCGACGATGATCTCGCCCTGCGCTTCGCGAATCCCGAAGTTGAGCGCGCTCGCCTTCCCGCCGTTCGGCTTGGTGAGCACGTGCACCCGTGGATTGCCGGCAAAGGCGCGCTCCGCCACGCCGAATGTGTCGTCCGGCGAGCCGTCATCCACGACGAGAACCTCGAGCGATCCGTCGTAGCGTTGCGCCAGCAGCGAATTGACGGTCGCAACGATGACCGCTTCTTCGCGGAATGCCGGGATCACGACGCTCACCGCCGGTGAGAAGTCGACGGCCTCCGGGCGCCGCCGGAATCGCTGCACCGCGGCGAGCGCGAGGATGATGACCAGGCGGATCATCGCGAGGTAGATCGCGATGTAGAAGAGATGATGAAAGCCGACCTGGATGATGCTCACGCCGCCGAAGAGCACCAGCTCCACCACGCGCGCGAACGAACTGCGGCCGCTGATCGGCGGCATGACGATGGTGGGCGGCAGATTCGCGAGCCGGCCCAGCGGGACGATCGTGTCGCCATGCGCGCGGAGCGAGTCGATCAGGGGACCAAGCACCGCCACCGTCCGCGCGCGGTTGCCGCCGCCGTCGTGCAGCAGCACGACGTTCCCCGACTTGCCCGCGAGGCGCTGGAGGCCGTCCGCGCGGCCCTGCATCACGTTCTGGAGAATGCCGCGCACCGTCGTGGTGTCGCGCCAATCCTCGCCGTCGACGCTGACACCGGCGGTGATATAGCCGAGATCGGTCGCGATCGCGATCGGCACCAGCTCGTCCGGCGTGCTCGGATCATTGTCGCCGAGATATGGCGTGCGGGTGAGGATCGTCCGCCGGCCGAGAATCGCTTCGAACAATCGCGCCGTCGCATCGAACTCGAGACGCGTACGCCACCGTCCCGTTTCGGCGAGGTTGGGATGGGTGAAGGTGTGGTTGCCGATTTCGTTGCCGTCGCGGACGATCCGGCGGGTCAAGCCGTAGTTGGCAAGGACCTGGTCGCCGATGAGGAAGAACGTCGCCGTGGCATGCCTCGACTTCAGCGTGTCGAGAATCGCCGGCGTCCACCGGATGTCGGGGCCATCGTCGAACGTCAGCGCAACTTCGTGATCCTGCTCCCCGGTCCGGGCCACGATCCACTCGCCGGGGACGCTGTCATACACCACGCTGGTGATCCCCCCGGTGCTGTCGGTCGAGATCTCGCGTGTTCCGGGAAACGGCTGGTTCGCGATGGTGATCAGGTCACCATCATTGTCGTGCGGCACGAACTCGACGTTGTAGCCGGGATCGATCGTTCCGAGCGAATCGACCGGCTGCATCTCGCCGTGTCGTCCGAACATGCGCCACGTCGAGGGATCCTCGCCGCCGAGACGCCAGATCGCGGCGGATGTCACGCCGCGCGCGCGCGCAATCCGCATCTCATCGGCGGCGGTCGTCGCATCGAGATACCAGACGAAGTGGTCGACCGAATCGGCGTCGGTCCATGAGAGGTAGGGGTTGTTCACGTCGGGGTCGAAGAGCGGCAGGACATGATTCTGCCGCGCCAGCTGCCAGATATCGGGGACACCGTAGGAGACGATCTGACCATTGGCGCCGGCATCATTCCAGTCGTAGCCGTACTCGCCGATCCCCATCATCACCTTCCCAGGCGGAATCACGGCAAGCATGCTGTCCACCATCTCCGTGTACCAGCCCCGGCCGGACACCGGCCCCGGGTCGCTCTGCGAATAGTGCTCGTCGTACAGCATCAGGATCAGCTTGTTGCACCGATCGGAAAAGCGCCGGACCCAGTCCATCGGCAGGTAATCCTGGATCGCCTGGGTGATCAGTTTCCCGGGGCCGAGGGCCGCGCGGAGATCTCCGAGAAAGGCGTCGAGATACGGCAGCTGTTCGTCAGGGATGCTTTCAAAGTCGATGGTAACGCCGGCAAGGTCGAGCGAGTCGACGTGTTGCGCAATGCGGATCGCCGCGCGACGTCGCGCGGTGGAATCCATCAGCAGCCGAGTCGTGGTTGCGCCCCCAAACCGCCCCTTGGTGTTCTCCTGCACGTTGCTCAGCATCAGGAGAACCTTCGGGCGGCGATCCTTCGGGACGTGGCCGATCAGCCGGAGGATGTTGTTGGTGTCCCCCGCAATCCGGAGCGTGTCACCGCTCGGCGCGATGAACGCCCACTCGGCGATCACCCAATCGAGCCGGTCCAGATGCGCCCGCAGCGACTGGTACGAATGTTCATCCCAGTTGACGTAGAACCCGGCCATGATCGAGTCGTTGGCCACGGGACCACCGCGAGGGCGTCCGTTGTTGTGACTCTTCTGAAGCGGCTCCTCGCCATGGCGGAGGGCGCGATACAGCTTGCTCCGCTCGGCGTCATGCTCCCGTGCCGCACGAGTATTGACCCGGGGCACCGGCCGGCGATCGGTCGGATCGAAGGCGTTGGAATGCGGCAGCACCGGGGGAAGGAGCGCGGCGGCGATCAAGCCGACCACCACCAGGATACTGGTCGCGCCGAGGAGGACCGCTCCAATTCGGACCCGTTGCCAGCGGCGGCCACTCGGCTCACTGAAGACGGGGGCGCTGTTTCCTTGACCCGGCATCACACCTCGGCGAGGAGGTCGGGGGCGTGCTGCCCCGGACCGCAAACTCGCTACAATTCTAAACGGAACACCAACGCTTCCGTCCCCGTCCTCACCCCTCGTGCCGAGAGAACACGCCATCGCCGCTGATGCCCGCGCCCCTCGCCCGTCGATCGCCATCGTCGGGGCCGGGGCCGCCGGCCTCATGGCTTCGATTCACGCTGCCGGTACTGGCCGCGAGGTCACGCTCTTCGAGCGGACCGCCGACGGAGGCCGCAAGATCCTGATATCCGGTGGCGGCCGCTGCAACGTCCTCCCCGGCACGCTCGACGAGACTCGTTTCACGACTGCATCATCGGGAAATTCGCTCCGGATGATCTTGCGCTCGTGGCCATTCAACGAGCAGCGCACCTTTTTCGAATCCGACCTCGGATTGCCACTGGTGCTCGAACCCGAAACCGGCAAGCTCTTTCCGGCGGCGAATCGGGCCCGCGCGGTCCGCGACGCGCTGGTTGCTGCAGCCAAGACCCGGGGCGTCGATTGGCAGCCAGATCGCGAGATCATTTCGATCGCACCGCACCAGGGTCGATGGCAGCTCACCGTTGCCGGCGGCACCACGTCGATGCACGACGCCGTCATTCTCACGACGGGCGGACTCTCGGTTCCGCAGACCGGTTCCGATGGTTTCGGGTTGCGTGCGCTTGCCGCGCTCGGTCACGCCGTGCATCCGACGTATCCGGCGCTGACGCCGATCACTGCGACACCGCCGCCGTTCGCCGATCTCGCGGGCGTCTCGCTGACCGTGGCGATCACCGCGCGTTCGCAGTCCGAGCGCGCGGATGCTACCGGCGGTTTCCTCTTCACCCATCGCGGCTACAGCGGGCCGGCGCTGCTTGATGTCTCGCACGTCGCAGTCCGGTCTCGACAGATGGGACATGACCCGGCACAGCTGCGCGTCAGCTGGGGCGCACTCCGCGCCGCCGACTGGGAACGACGACTGGTGCCGTCGGGGAAGACAGTTGCCGCCGTCGTCCGCGAGGAACTGCCGGCTCGTCTTGCCGATCGACTCATCGCGCTGACCGGGGTCGAAGGTTCCACGGCGCTGGCGCATCTGACCCGAGGCAACCGGCTGGCGCTGATCGAAACGCTCGGCCGCTTTGCCCTCCCGTGGGACGGCGACGAGGGCTACCGCAAGGCCGAAGTGACCGGCGGCGGTGTGGCGCTGGATCAGGTCGATCCGCGCACGCTGCAGAGCCGGCTCTGTCCGGGACTGTACCTTGCCGGAGAACTGCTGGATGCCTTCGGGCCGATTGGCGGCTACAATTTTGTCTGGGCGTGGGTCACCGGCCGCCTTGCCGGGCGGGGCGCCGGCGCCGCACTCACCTCATCTTCATGACCGTCATGCCCGACCAACTCCTCTTCCCGAAGACCTTCATGCGCGCATCCCATTGGATTCTCCTCACCGCCTGCTGCGCCACCCCGCTCGCGGCGCAGCAACACCTCACCACGCCGCAGGAAGCTCTCGGCCACATCATCGGCGCCGACTACTTCCTCCCCACGTACACCCAGCAGATGCGGTGGTGGGAGCAGCTGGCGAAGGAATCGAACCGGATGAAGCTCGACACGATCGGGCTCACCGCCGAAGGGCGGCCGCAACTGATGGCGATCCTGTCGAGTCCGGCCAACCTCGCGCGCCTCGAGGAGTACCGGAAGACGAGTGAGACGCTGGCGCACGGTCGCGTCGACTCCGCAACCGCGCGGCAGCTTGCCCAGAACGGCAAGTCGATCGTCTGGATCGATGGCGGCCTGCACGCCGATGAGGTGCTCGGCGCCAATCAGCTCCTTGAGCTGGTCTGGCAGATGGTCTCGATGAATGATCCCGAAACGCTCCGACTCCTGAACGACGACATCATCCTCGCCGTGCAGGTGAATCCCGACGGGATGGAGCTGGTCTCCGACTGGTACATGCGGAGTCCCGACTCGCTGCAGCGCCGTACCAGCGGCCTGCCGCGGCTGTATGAGAAATACGCCGGGCACGACGATAACCGCGACTGGTACCGCGCCGCGCTGCCGGAAACGCAGAATGGCGAGCGCGTGCAGTACCGCGAGTGGTTCCCTCAGATCATCTACAACCACCACCAGACCGGGCCAGCGGGGTCGGTGATGTTCACCCCGCCATTTCGTGATCCGTTCAACTACTACTTCGATCCGTTGATCCCCACCTCGCTCGATTGGGTTGGAATGGCGATTCAGCGGCGGTTCGCGGCGGAGCACAAACCGGGGATCGTCGACAAGAACTCCACCAGCTACTCGACCTGGTGGAACGGCGGCCTGCGCACTGCCGGATACTTCCACAATATGATCGGCATTCTCACCGAGGCGATCGGCAATCCAACGCCGCAGACGATCCAGATCGTCCTCCAGCGCCAGCTGCCGAGCGGCGACGGGATCTATCCGGCGCAGTGGGGGCCGTGGCACTTCCGCCAATCGATCGACTACTCGATGACCGCCAACCGGGCGATCCTCGACCTTGCCTCGCGCTATCGCGAGGATCTGCTCTTCAATTTCTGGCAGATGGGACGCAACTCGGTCCAGCGCGGCAGTACCGACACGTGGACCACCACGCCGAATACGATTGCCGCAGCGGAGAAGGCCGGCGGCGGAGCCGGTGAAGTCGCCGTCGCCGCCGACAATGTGCCTGCAGCGGGTGGCGGACGCGGCGGACGCGGCGGCAACCAGGAGGCGTACGCCAAGGTGTTGCGCGATCCGGCGCGCCGCGATCCTCGCGCGTTCGTCATCCCCGCCAATCAACCGGCGTTCGCGCAGGCGCTCGATTTTCTTCAGGCGCTGTCGTTCGCCGGAATCGAGATCGACAAGGCGACCGCCGATTTCACCATCGGCGGCAAGAGCTATCCCAAGGGCTCCTTCGTGGTGCAGTCGGCACAGGCCTTCCGTCCGCACGTCCTCGACATGTTCGAGCCGCAGTGGCATCCGATGGACCTGCAGTATCCCGGCGGCCCGCCGAAGCGCCCGTACGACAATGCCGGCTACACGCTGGCATTCCAGATGGGATTCTCGTTCGACCGGATTCTCGATCCGTACACCGCACCGCTGGGGCGGGTGACCGACGAGAAGATTGTTCCCGATCCGGTGACGTTCGCGACCAGGGGCAAGGGCTGGACACTTACTCCGGCGTCGATGGATGCGTTCCTCGCGGTGAACCGCCTCATCAAGGCGAAGCAGCGTGTCGAACGCCTTGCCAGCGGTCAGTTCTTCGTGCCGGCGAGTACGGAGAGTGCGTCGATTCTTGGTCAACTTGCGCACGATCGCGCGTTGAGCGCGTCATCGGTCACGACACCGTTGCACGGGACGCCGGTCAGGGCGCTCCGCGTCGGACTCGTGGATCGATACGGCGGCTCGATGCCTTCGGGGTGGGGACGCTGGATCCTCGAGCATTACGAGGTTCCGTTCACCCGCGTCTTCGCTCCACGACTCAACGCCGGCGACATCGCCAGGGATTTCGATGTGCTGGTCTTCTATGACGGCGTCCCCGTCGCGGCCAGCGGGGGCCGGGGCGGCGGTCGTGGCGGCCGCAATGGTGGTGGCGGCGCTGCCAGCATTCCCGACGAGTATCGCGACGAGATCGGCAACATGTCGGTCGATTCCACGATGCCGCAGCTCAAGACCTTCCTTGAACACGGCGGCCGGATCATCGCGATCGGACGGAGCGGTGTCGATCTCGCGCAGGACCTGGGCCTGCCGGTCACCAACCAGGTGGCCGGCCTTTCTCCCGACAAGTACTACATCCCCGGCTCGATCCTGCAGGTCGCCGTCGATACGACGCAACCTGCTGCAGCCGGCGCGCTGCCGACCACCGATATCTTCTTCGACAATTCGCCGGTACTGCACCTCGGTGCTGACGCCGCCGCAAAGGGTGTGAAGAAGATCGCGTGGTTCTCCGTCCCCGAGCCGCTCCGCTCGGGATGGGCGATTGGACAGAACTATCTGCAGGATGGCGTGGAGATGGCGTCGGCGGACGTCGGTGCGGGAACGGCGTACTTCTATGCACCAGAGATGACCTTCCGCGCGCAACCGGAAGGCACGTTCAAGTTCCTGTTCAACCTTTTCTATGGAGCCGAGACGGGAAAGAAATAGCGGCTATAACATGGCTCGCAGCGGCAGTGACGTTGCTGCTGCGAGCCGGGTCACGATGAGAGGTGTCCGAACACGACATCCACCCGCACCACGATCATCGCATTCATCTTCAGCACCCCGAGCATCTTGCTCAGGCCGCCGATCCCGTAATCCTTGAGGTTGAGCGGTGTCGCGCCACGGAACCGCGCTCCAGCCGGGGACACCCACGCCCAGCCCGGAATCGCGGCCTGGCGCGTTTCACCGTGGATGGTGAATCGGCCATGCAGCGTCACGGCGCTGGAATCCGGTCGCACCTCACCCGCGGCGACGCTGTCGAGATCGAAGCGGATCGTCGGATACTTCTCGATTTCGAGCGAGCTCGCCATGTCGCGATCGCGGTGGCCGTTGCTGGTCGACAACGACTTCGACGGCGCCTCGACCGACCCGCGCACGCCACTGAGTGACGCCGCCCCCTGCATCGCGCCGGACATCGTCGTCGTGGTACCCGTGAACGGGCCAAGTGAGGCCTTGGCATCAAACGCCAGCGTCCCCTTGGTGAGCGGCGCGCTGGGAATTGTCTGTGCCGCGATACCGCGCGTCGGCACGCCCAGGGCGCCCGCCACCAGCATCAACCCCCACCCGGCCCGTTTCATGTGCGCCCGAGCCGGGTCCGCAGCACGACTCGCGCACTGACCGCGTCCTGCGGCGTGGAATAGACCTCACCGGTGACGCTCGACGAACCAATATCGAGCGTCACGCCGCCGAAGAGCGCCACTCGTTCGAGATTGACCTGCACCTGGCGATTGTCCGTCGACCCCTCCGCGTTAGTGAAATCGACCTCGAATCTCGGCCGCATCCAGGTGTACCCGGCGCCGACATACGGATGGATCCGGCCGCCGCCGGCGCCGACCACCGCCTCGGCACCGAACAATCCCGGCTGCCAGCGATCATCGGACCGCGTGCCACCAAAACATTCGCTCGCCGGATCGGTCAGCTCGGCATCGGGACAGGTGACCGGCGCACGCAGCGATCCGAACACCGCATCAGCGCGAAGACCGAGAAACCACGAGCCGCCGAGCGGATGGGCATGTTCGACCGCAACACCGACGAGATTCGCCTTGACCTGATCGACGACGATCGGCGGTACCCAGGATACTTCGAATTGCAGCGAGCGCCACCCGATCGACACGCGCGGCCGAGTCAGGCCGGGAATCGGGTTGGTGTTTTCCGGTCCCTTGTCGGGCCGGCACGCCGTCGGAGTGGCGTCGACCCGGTCAACCGTCGGGAGTGACGCCGCCTCGAGGCCGATCGAGATGCCGTGCGAATGCATCGGCGCCTCGGCTCCCGAAAAAGTGACCGGCACCGAGAGAATCGCGAATGTCTTCGCTTCGTGCGAATCGCTCGGCGGCAGGCAGATATCCTGCGCCGCCAGTGCCGCGGCCATCATGACAGCCATTGTCCCGGTCAACGTGATCAGCCGGATCATCATACTTCCTTTCGTCGCGGTCCGCATGATAAATGACGGCATTCACACTACCGTGCGCCATCGTCCCGACCAATCCCTGCTATCGACGATCAATGAATGGTCCGACGCGACGAACCGTCCGGGCCCGTTATGTTCTCGCATGGCTTCGATCGCTCTTCTCGGTGTTCCGCTCGACCTGGGCGCCTCGCGGCGTGGGGTCGAGATGGGTCCGTCGGCGGTCCGCCTGGCGCGCCTTGCCGCGCGACTCGAACAGCTGGGGCACAGCGTGGTCGATACCGGCGACGTGGCGGTGCCGACGCGCGAAACGCTCGGCCACGAACACGGCATCGATTTCCTGCCGGTGATCACGGACGTCTGCCGCGACGTTGCGCACCGCACGGCGGAGCTCGTGCGCAATCGGCAGATACCGCTGGTACTTGGCGGCGATCATTCCCTCGCGGCGGGGTCGGTTGCCGGCGTGGCGACTGCGATCGCGGAGCGCGGTAAGCGCGTCGGCTTGATCTGGCTCGACGCGCACGCCGACCTCAATACCCCGGCATCGACGCTCAGCGGCAACGTGCATGGCATGCCGGTCGCGCATCTGATCGGACATGGCGACAGCGCACTCGCGTCGCTGTCGACGGCGCGCCCCGCCGTGCTGCCGGAACACGTGGTGATCATCGGTGCGCGCGATCTCGATCAGGCCGAGCGCGTCCACGCGCGTGAGTTCGGAGTGTCGATCTACACCATGCGGGATCTTGACGAGCGGGGGATGCGTTCAATACTCGGCGAGGCGATCGAACGAGTGAGCGGTGCAGCAGGCGGTATTCATGTCTCACTCGACCTCGACTTCGTCGACCCGAGAGAAGCACCCGGCGTCGGGACGCCCGTTCGCGGCGGCGCCACCTTCCGGGAAGCGCACCTGGCGATGGAGACATTGTGGGACACCGGGCGACTGGTGGGCGTCGACCTGGTCGAGGTCAACCCGGTGCTCGACGAAGTGAACCATACGGCGGAATTG
The DNA here is from genome assembly GCA_036500345.1 of Gemmatimonadales bacterium. Classification (NCBI taxonomy): domain Bacteria; kingdom Pseudomonadati; phylum Gemmatimonadota; class Gemmatimonadia; order Gemmatimonadales; species Gemmatimonadales bacterium. The sequence continues at coordinate 78,734 of DASYCE010000013.1, forward strand.
GCGGTCGGGTTGATGGCGAGTGCCTTCGGCCAGCGGATTCTCTGAGCCAACCCGCGCACGATCCGACGTTGCCGTTGCAGATTGCTACATATACTTGGGTAGACGGAACGGCGGTCCGAGACTAGAATCTCCCGCACGCTCCACCCGAAACGCCTTGCTCTGTGAGACGACGTGACCCTGCCCCGCCGCACACCGATTTTTGCGCTCGCGATCGCGCTGATCGCCGGGTCGGTGTCAATGGCGCGGGCGCAGGACCCGGGATTCTCCTCCAATGAAAAGCCGTTCGCGACGATCTCACGGATGCTGATGAATCAGCCTGCCCGTGACTCGCTCGTCGAGCTCGCGCGTTCGCAGGTTGGCGTGCGGTACAAGTGGGGCGCGCAGACGCCGGGCAAGGCGTTTGACTGCAGCGGGCTGGTGCAATGGCTCATGGCGAAGTTCGACCTGGATCTCCCGCGCACCTCGCGTGAGCAGGCAAAGGAAGGGATCGCCATTCCGCGCGATTCCGCAGCGCTGCTCCCGGGCGATCTCCTCTTCTTCGGCCGCGGCCGCCAGATCTCGCACGTGGGGATCTATGTCGGCGACGGCAAGTACGTGGCCGCAGCAAGCCGCCGCAAAGGGGTCGTCGAAGCTTCGCTCCCCACGGGAAGGGCCGCCACGACGTGGTGGAAGGCGGTGCGCCGCATCTTTGTTCACGACTCGTCGAATCTTGTGCCGCACGATTCTTCCGGACAGGCTTCCGGCGCGTCGTAATCTCGCCGGCATCCTGCCGGCGGTTCAGCGTTCCATCGTCATCCAGGTCAGCAGCGCCGCGACGCCCAGCGTGACGGCACCACCCACCGCTTCCATCGGGCGGTCGCGGACCACGATCACCAACGTCCAGAGCGAGAAGGCCGCAAAGAACAGCGGCGTCCACGGATAGCCCCACACGCGATACGGGCGCGGCAATGCCGGCTCGCGTCGCCGCAGCACGATGACGCCCACCACCGCGAGCACGGTCGACAGCGTCAGCGTGAAGCCGGCGTAGGTGAGTACCCCTGCAAACGAATTGGTGAGCACGAATGCAAGCGCCAGTGCGCCCTGCAGCAGAACCGCGCGCCGCGGACTTCCGCCGCGGGACCGGTGTGACAGCAACCGAAGCGGTGGCAGATCGTTTGCCATCGCTTCGATGACCCGTGGTCCCGCGAGGGTCATGGCGCTGATCGTCGAGACGAGCAGCAGCGCAATCAGCCCACTCATCACCTTCCCGCCCGACGGACCGAGGACGTGACCGGCCACGATCGCACCGACTTCGACCTGCCCGGCGAGATCGGCGATCGACGTCGTGCGCAGGAAGACCCAGTTGATCGCGAGATAGAGCGCCATCACGGTCAACGTGCCGATCACCAGCGAGCGCGGGACGTTGCGCTCGGCTTCGACCACTTCGGCCTGGAAGTACGCCGACGCGTTGAAGCCGGAATAGGCGTACGACACGAAGATCAGCGACAGCGCGAACGGGCCGCTCGCGACTGCCCCCCACGACGTGGCGTGGGGCGCGAAACTGAGCGAGCTCCCGCGACCAAACCAGAGTCCCGCGGCGATGAACGCGATGATCAGCAGTACCTTGAGCGTGGTCACCACGACCTGCACCTTGCCGCCCACCGCGGGCGCGAGGAGATGCACACCGGTGGCCGCGAGGATCGCGATGATGCCGAGGGTCTGCGCCTGCACGCCGACGAGCGGCCCAGCGTACCGGCCGAGCGCGATGGCGGCGAGCGCCACCGGAGCAGCGAATCCTGCGACGATCGAGACCCAGCCGGCGACGGCGCCGACGGCAGGATGGTAGATCCGGCCGAGAAAGCGGTATTCGCCGCCCGAGCCGCCAATCGCGGCCGCCAGTTCGCCGTAGCTCAGCGCCCCGGCGAGCGCGATCAATCCGCCGACCAGCCAGAGTGCCAGCAGCGCGAAACCATCGCCGGTTTCCTGGACCTGCAGGCCGAGGGTGGTGAAGACGCCGGTGCCAATGATGTTGGCAATGACAACGGCGAGCGCGGCGGCGAAGCCCAGCGGGCGGCGGGATGGCGGCATGGTCACGAGGCGGCGATAATGAAGGTAAGCGTTTTTCCGCTGCCAAACCCACCAACGACCAGGCCCCGCGCATGAATCCGACCACGCTCGACTGGAGCATCGTCGCAGCCTCGATCGTCATCTGCTTCATTCCCGCCCTCTTCTATCTCCGCAAGGGGAGCGCCAATACTGCCGAATTCTTCACGTCGGGCCGGGCAGCGCCCTGGTGGTTGATCGGCGTCTCGATGGTCGCGACGACCTTCAGCACCGACACGCCGAACCTCGTCACCAATTTCGTCCGCACCGGCGGCGTTGCGAGCAACTGGCAATGGTGGGCGTTTCTCCTCACGGGCATGGCCACGGTCTTCTTCTTCGCACGACTCTGGCGCCGCAGCGGTGTGCTCACCGACCTCGAGTTCTACGAACTGCGCTACAGCGGCCGCGCCGCCACGTGGGTTCGCGGCTTCCGCGCCATCTATCTCGGACTGGTGTTCAACTGCTTCATCATGGCGACAGTCAATCTCGCCGCGGCAAAGATCGCCAACATCGTGCTCGGCTGGCCGATGTGGCAGACGCTGCTGATCTGCGCGATGCTGAACGTCGTCTTCGCCACGATCTCCGGCTTGTGGGGCGTCCTGGTCATCGACTTCATCCAGTTCGGCGTGGCGATGACCGGCGCGTTCGCGGTGGCGTACTTCGCGCTCAAGCAACCGGCAGTGGGCGGACTGCATGGTCTGATGACTCACCTTCCTGCACGCACCATCTCGCTGCTCCCCGACTTCAACGATTGGCAGGCGACGCTCACGCTCTTCATCATCCCGCTCACCGTGCAATGGTGGTCGGTATGGTATCCGGGTGCCGAGCCCGGCGGCGGGAGCTACATCGCGCAGCGGATGCTGGCGGCGCGCACCGAGGCCGATGCACTCGGCGGGACGCTCCTCTTCAATGTGGCGCATTACGCGCTGCGTTCGTGGCCGTGGATCGTGGTGGCGCTGGCGTCGATCATCATCTTCCCGACCCTCGATTCGATACGGACCACCTTCCCCAATGTCGATCCGCGCCTGGTCGGGCACGACATGGCGTATCCGGCGATGCTCAAGTTCCTGCCGCACGGCTTCCTCGGCCTCATGCTCGGCGCGATGGAAGCGGCGTACCGGTCGACGATCATGACGCACCTCAACTGGGGCTCGTCGTATCTGGTGCACGATTTCTGGCGGCGATTCGTGCGCAAGGATGCCAGTGAGCGGCACTACGTCTTCATGGGACGGCTCTGCACCGCGATGCTGATGGTGCTGGCCGCGTTGCTCACGTTTGTGCTCGACAATGCGCAGCACGCGTTCCAGCTGATCCTCTCGATCGGCGCGGGAACCGGTCTCCTTTATCTGCTGCGCTGGTTCTGGTGGCGGATCAATGCATGGGCGGAAATCACCGCCATGGCGGCGTCGTTCATCGTGGCGCTGGGCTTCTTCATCGCGCAGCGCGACGGCAGCTCCGTGTCGGCAACCACGGCCCTCCTCACCACCATTGCGGTGACAACGGTTGTCTGGCTGCTCACCACCTGGTTTGGCCCGGCAACCGATCGAGCCACACTCCTGGCGTTCTACCGCAAGGTGCGGCCGGCCGGCCCCGGCTGGCGGTCGATCCGAGCCGAGGCTGGGGTCGGTCCCTCGCCCGATTCGCTGCCGCAGGCGTTCCTGGCGTGGATCTGCGGATGCTTCATGGTCTACGGCGCGCTCTTCGGCACTGGCTCACTCCTGTATGGACACACCCGGACCGGCGCGTTCTGGATCATCGTCGGCGTGGCCGGCGCCGGCGGGCTGCTGCGAATGTGGCCCTCGCTCTGGGGCCCCCGCGCCCCGGCGATCGACGAGGGCAGTCATCGCGCCGCGGTGTGATAGATTTGGCCCGGTTTCTCTCCTCATGATCCGGAGTTGGCAGTGCGCGTCCCGTCCGTGATTGGCGCGGCTTTCCTCGCGTCGTTGACCGTCCTTCCGCTCGCCGCGCAGAACCCGCGACGCGGCACCACCGACACATCGCGTCACGCCGATACGGCGCGCGCACGCCGCCCCGATTCGACCCGCAACGACAGCGCGCGCGGACCGGCAGATTCCACCGCGGGCGGCGGCGGCGCTGGCCGAGGCGGACTTGCCGGGGCGATCGCGTCGATCATCCGGCCGCGGCTGATCGGCCCCGCGATGATCAGCGGACGCGTGGTCAGCATCGCGGTCGATCCACGGAACCCGGCGGTGATCTATATCGGCGCGGCATCCGGCGGCGTCTGGAAGACCGAAAACGGCGGCGCGAGCTGGACGCCGATCTTCGACCGTCAGAGTTCGTATTCGATCGGCGTCGTGACGCTCGACCCGCACAATCCGTCGGTCGTGTGGGTCGGCACCGGCGAGAGCAACTCGCAGCGCAGCGTCAGTTACGGCGATGGCGTGTACCGCTCCGACGACGGCGGCCGCACCTGGCGGCGGATGGGTCTGGAGAAGTCGGAGCACATCGGGCGGATCGTCGTCGACCCCCGCAACAGTGATGTGGTCTACGTCGCGGCGCTGGGGCCGCTCTGGTCGGACGGTGGCGATCGCGGTCTCTACAAGACGACCGACGGCGGCAAGACGTGGAATGCGGTCCTCACCATCAGCGATCGCACCGGCGTCACCGACGTCGCCCTCGACCCGCGCAACCCCGATATCCTCCTCGCCGCCACCTATCAACGGCGGCGTCATGTCTGGACGTTGATCGATGGCGGCCCGGAGAGTTCGTTGCAGCGCTCCACCGACGGAGGCAAGAGCTGGCGCAAGGTCACATCGGGAATTCCGGGTGGCGACCTCGGTCGTATCGGCATCGCGGTCTCCCCCGTCGATCCCGACGTGATCTACGCCACGGTCGAAGCCGACAGCAGCTCGGGCGGCATCTTCCGTTCGACTGACGACGGCGTGACATGGGAGAAGCGCTCGCCGTACACGGCGCAACCGATGTACTACGCCGCACTTGTCGCCGACCCATTCAACGTACAGCGGCTCTATTCGATGGATGTGTCGACGCAGGTCTCCGATGACGGCGGCGCCACATGGCGCGGTCTCGGCGAGCGCTCCAAGCACGTCGACAATCACTCCCTCTGGGTCGACCCGAAGAACGCCGATCACTATCTCAACGGAAACGACGGTGGCCTCTACCAGAGCTGGGACGCCGGCAAGACGTGGATCTACTTCGCGAATCTTCCGCTGGGACAGTTCTACGACATCGATGTCGACCATGCGTCGCCGTTCTATCATGTCTGCGGCGGCACACAGGACAATTCGTCGGTGTGCGGCCCCGCGGCGACGCGGAGCAGCACCGGTATCCTGAACACCGACTGGTTCGTCACCGTCGGCGGCGACGGGTTCGTGTCGCGAATCGACCCGAAGGATCCCAACACCGTCTACGGCGAATCACAGAACGGAGGGATGGAACGCGTCGAACTCTCGACCGGAACGTCGGTCGGCATCCAGCCGCAGGTCGCGCAGGGCGAGGACCCGTCGCGCTGGAACTGGGACACCCCGATCATCATTTCGCCGCACTCGCACACGCGTCTCTACACGGCCTCACAGCGCCTCTATCGCAGTGACGACCGAGGCGACACCTGGGTGCCGGTATCGCCGGACCTGACGCGCAAGGTCGATCGCAATGCGCTTCCGGTGATGGGCAAGGTGTGGGGGCCCGACGCGGTGGCGAAGAATCAATCCACCGCGTTCTACAGCAACGTCAGCGCGATTGCAGAGTCGTTCGGACAGGAAGGGCTGCTCTACGTCGGCACCGACGACGGTCTCATCCAGGTGAGCGAGGACGGCGGCAAGAACTGGCACAGCATCAGCTCCTTTCCTAGTGTCCCGGCCAACACGTATGTGCAGCGGATCGTGGCGTCGCCCACGGACGCCAAGACGGTCTATGTCGCGTTCGACAATCACAAGGACGGTGATTTCACTCCCTACCTGCTCAAGAGCACCGACGCCGGTCACACATGGACGTCGATCGCCGGCGACCTGCCGCACCGCGGCGGTGTCTATGCGATGGCGCAGGACTCCGTCGATCCGAAGCTGCTCTTTTCCGGTACCGAATTCGGCGCCTACTTCAGCCAGGACGCCGGCGCGCACTGGATCAAGATCCCGGGGCTTCCCACCATCATGGTGCGCGACATCGCAATCCAGCGCGACCATGACGATCTCGTTCTCGGCACGTTCGGCCGGAGCATCTACGTCGTGGACGACTACTCGCTGCTGCGCACGATCAACGCGGACGCGTTGCGGCAGACCATTGCGACCTTTCCGATTCCGGATGTGACTCCAATGGCTCGCCGGGGACAGTTCGGGGGCGGCGGCAAGGGGAATCAGGGCGAAGCGATCTACGTGGCGCAGAATCCTGCGAGCGGTGCACGCATCACGTACTCGCTCCGCGAAGCGATGTTCACATCCCTGCGCGACAAACGGCTGCAGGCGGAGCGCGACGCCGAACGCCAGGGGGAGCCGATCGCCTATCCCACACCGCAGGAGTTCCTCGCCGAAGCCGACGAGGAGCCCGTGACGCTGGCGGCATCGATCGCCGACGCGAAAGGGGCAGTCTGGCGCGTGATGTCGATTCCGGCAACGCGCGGCGCCCACTCGGTCACCTGGGATCTTCGCGGTTCGACGGAGACGCCAGCCGATCCCGGTCCGGCAGCCGGCGGCGGCGGTGCTGGCGGGCGCGGCGGCCGTGGAGGCGGGGGCGGCGGTGCGGGAGGTGGTGGTGGCGAGGGCGGCGCCGGAGGAGGCGGAGGGTGCAACGGGTGCACCCAAGTGCCGCCCGGCAAGTACACCGTAACGATCGGCAAGCGCGAGAAGGGGGCGTTTTCGCCGCTCGCGTCGCCGGTGTCGTTCGCCGTGCTCCCGGATCCGTCTGCACCGCTGGGCGATGCGCAGATCGCCGCGAATTTCGAATTCCGGAAGAAGGAGTCGACGCTGTCGCGGCAAATTTCCGAAGCGATTGATGCAGCCACCGCGGCCAAGACCAAGTCAGTAGCGATCGTGCGCGTGCTGAACGAGATGCCGGCGGCGCCGAAGGCGCTCGTCGAACAGGCACGGAGCGTCGATCAACGGCTGACCGAAGCGCTTCGCGCCCTGCGCGGCGACGAGGTCAACGCGGCGCGCGGCGAACAAGTCCCGGTCTCGATCGAAACGCATATTCGCAACGCGTCGCCAAGCGGGACGTGGGGACCGACGCACACCGATATCGAGCAGTACAACATCGCGGCCGCGGCCTTCCCGCCGGTATATGCCAGGATCAGGCCGATCCTCACTACCGAAATTCCGGCGATCGAAAAGGAACTCGAGCGACTGGGCGCTCCGGCCACCCCCGGTCGCATTCCGGACATCGGCCCCTGATCGCCCGATGATCAGCTGCACGACGGCGGTGGTTCTCGCCGCCGGCGTGGGAAGCCGGATGCGCCGTGACAACGGCGGCGCATCCCTCACCCCGGAGCAGGCAGCCGCCGCGAGCCTCGGCATCAAGGGGATGATCCCCGACTCGCGCGGCCGCCCGTTTCTCGATCACGTGCTCGGGTCGCTCGTCGAGGCCGGAATCGAATCGGTCGTCCTCGTCGTCGGCACCTCCCACGACCTGATCCGGAACCACTACACCACCACGCCGCCGCATCATCTCACCATCGAGTTCGTGGTGCAGCCGGCGCCCCGCGGCACCGCAGATGCAGTGCTCGCTGTCGAGCCGGTGATCCGCGATCGCGAATTCCTGGTCCTCAACGCCGACAATCTGTATTCGCGAGCATCGCTTGACGCGCTGGTGGCGCTCGGCTCGCCCGGACTGGTGGCGTTCGATCGCGAGCACCTGATCCGCAACAGCAATATCGAGGCGGAGCGCATCGCGTCGTTCGCGATCCTCACCCTCGGCCCCGGCAACGTGTTGCGCGGCATCATCGAGAAACCGTCGCTGATCGACCTCGCCGCGGCAGAGAGCCGCTGGATCAGCATGAACCTCTGGCGGTTCGACCGCGAGATTTTCGCCGCGTGCCGCGACGTCGCACTGTCACCCCGCGGCGAACTCGAGCTGCCGATCGCCGTCGGCCTCGCGGTCGACCGGGGGGCCGTCCTGCAAGCCATTCCGAGCACTGAGGGAGTCCTCGACCTGTCGAGCCGCGCCGATGTTGCGCACGTCGCGCGTCAGCTCGGCGATCGCGAGCTCCGGTTGTGACGCGCTGGACCGAACGCGCGACCACGATCGGCCTCTCGCCCGCCGGCGCCGCACTCGCCGCACAGCACTTCGCCGCGGTCGAGACGCGGTTCGCCGAATCGTTCGGCGACACGGCGGGTGCACGCGCATGGTGGGTCCCCGGCCGCATCGAGGTGCTCGGAAAGCACACCGACTATGGTGGCGGGCGCTCGTTGCTCTGCACCGTCGAGCGCGGATTTCATGTCGTCGCGGCCCCGCGCCGCGACGGCGTCGTCTGCCTCGCCGATGCGTCGACACGTTCGTCGCTGACCGCGTCGCTCGATCCCGCCACGCCGCAGCGCCCCGGCCACTGGAGTGATTATCCGATCAGCGTCATCCGGCGCGTTGCCCGCGACTTTCCCGGAGCGGCCACCGGGATGAATGCGGTGTTCAGCTCGTCGTTGCCCTCCGCCGCCGGCCTGTCGTCGTCAAGCGCTTTCGTCATCGCGACCTTCCTGCCGCTCGCGTCATTCAATGCCCTCTCGACCCGGGACGAGTGGCGGCGCACCATCACGTCACCCGACCTCCTCGCCGAGTACCTCGGTGCGGTGGAGAACGGGCGCGGCTTCGCGACCTTCGCGGCCGATCACGGCGTGGGGACGCAAGGCGGCAGCGAAGATCAGACCGCCATTCTTCGATCGATCCCCGGCGCGCTGCTGCAGTATCATTTTGTGCCGGTCACCGCCGAGGAAGTGGTCACAATGCCGCCCGGCTGGGTGTTCGCTGTTGCAGCGTCCGGGGTTCATGCGGCGAAGGGGGGCGCGGTCCAGTCGCGATACAATGCCCTCGCCGGCGAAGTGGCGGCGCTCCTGACGCACTGGCACCATCACACCGGGCGCGACGATCACTCGCTCTTCGCAGCGATGGGGAGCGATCCCGGCGCCGAGGATGCCCTGCTCCGGGCCCTCGGCGAAACCGGGATCGACCGCGACGGCGCGCTCCGCGGCCGGCTGCGACAATTCTGCGACGAATCGATGACCATTATCCCTGCGGTCGCCGGGCATCTGCGCCGGGGCGACGTGCTGGCGATCGGGTCCCTGGTGGCACGATCATTCGATCTCGCCCGGACCACCCTGCGCAACCAGGTCGCCGAGACCGACTTTCTGACCCGCGCAGCAACCGAGGCGGGGGCCGTCGCCGGGTCGCCGTTCGGCGCGGGCTTCGGCGGAAGCGTGTGGGCGCTGTTCCCGGTGGACGCCGCCAATCATGGAATCCAGCGCTGGCGGGCTGCGTACCTCGAGCGGTTCCCCACGCGCCGCTTGCACGCCGACTTCTTCGTCTCCCCGCCTGGCCCGCCCGCGGTGGAACTCCCCCCTCCGTGAGAGCGTTCTGCCGCGACTGTGCCTCTCCCTTGACTCCGCCTGCGGCGGGGCTATGCTGAGGCTTCCCCACGTGCCGGATACCGAATGAGCCAGCCAACCCGGGCCTGTCCGACCTGCAATACCCCCCTTCCCGGGATGGCGTCCTTTTGCTATGTCTGCGGCACCGCGACGCCAGCAGGCTTGCATCGCGAGACCGGCGAAATCGTCGCGACGACGACGCGTTCCGGGATCGGCCCCGTCGACCTGCTCCGCAAGCTGCAGCGCGCCCTCGGTCCCAGCTATGAATTGCAGGAACGGATCGGCGCCGGCGGGTTCGCCGAAGTTTTCCGCGCTCGTGATCTGCGCCTCAAGCGCGACCTCGCCGTCAAGGTGCTTCGCCCCGATCTCGGCCTCTCGCCCGAACTGTTGCAGCGCTTCCGTCGCGAGGCCGAAACGATTGCTACGCTGCGCAATGCCCACATCGTGCCGGTGTACGACATCGGCGAGGCCGAGGGACTCGCGTTCATCATCATGCCGATGATCGCCGGTGAGAGTCTCCGCGCGGTCCTTGATCGCGACGGCGCGATGCAACCCGCGGAAGTGCGCCGCATTCTCTCCGAGGCTGCACTCGGACTCGGCGCCGCGCATGACGCCGGCGTGATCCATCGCGACATCAAGCCGGAAAACATCATGCTGGAAGGGCGCGACAAGCGCGTCCTGCTGATGGATTTCGGCATCTCCAAAGCCGTCGGCGCCGCGTCGGATGGCGATCCCAGCGAGGCGCTCACCACGACCGGGATCATCATCGGCACGCCACAGTACATGAGTCCGGAGCAGGCGTGCGGCGACAAGACGATCGACGCCCGCAGCGATCAGTACTCGCTCGCGGTCGTCGGATATCGCATGCTGGCCGGCGGCCTCCCGTTCGAAGGCGAATCGACGCGCGCGGTCCTCTACCAGCAGCTGGTCGCCGAGCCGCCACCGCTCGCGACCAAGGTCGCCAATGTGCCGAGCGGCCTCGCCACGGCGATCCAGCGAGCGATGGCCAAGGAACCGGCGGAGCGGTTCGACACGATGCGCGATTTCGCAGCGATGCTCGAAACTGACAGCATCGAATCGGGGGTCGCGAGCACCGCGCCACACCGCGGCATGAACCGCACGCGTGTGTTCACCGTCGCGCTTGCAGCCGTGCTTCTCCTGCTGCTTGGCGACTGGTGGATCACGTCGCGAAACAAGGCTCCCGTCGTGCCGACGACGCCGGTGGCCGTGGCACTGCCTGCAGCGGCGCCGGATTCGGCGGCAACATCGACCAAGCCATCCGGTACACCCGCCACGACCACACCCGCGCCGGCACCCTCGACCGGGCGCGGAGCGAAGCCAGGATCCGGCACCACCCCGAACGGCAGCAAGGGCGGAATATCGCCGAGAGCGGCCGGCTCGACCGTCGCGGGGACGGCCGCGGCCCCACAGACCGGTCCATCCGCGTCGAATACTCCACCCGCCGGTGCCAACTCGTGTGCCAAGCTCGCCGCGGCGGCAACGTGGGCTGCAGCCGCACCGCAGTGCACCAGGGAAGCCACGGCGGGGAACGCCGCAGCCGAACGGATACTGGGCTCGATGTATGAGAACGGGACCGGCGTCGCCCAGAGCGCAACCGACGCAGTCACCTGGTACCGCAAGGCGGCGGCGACCGACGTCGAAGCGCAGTTCCTGCTGTCACACGTCCTCGAGGTCGGCCCCGCCAACGTCCGCAATGATGATGAATCGCTGATCTTCCTCCGCGAGGCGGCTGCCGGCGGCTTCCTGCGAGCCCAGCAGACCCTGGCCTATCGCCTGGAGAACGGCAGCGGCATCAAGAAGAACGAGACGGAGGCGGCGCTCTGGTATCGCAAGGCGGCCGAGCGCGGCGACGCAGGTTCAGAAGCAAAACTCGGCGAGTTCCTGGCCAGGGGCCGCGGCATCGACAAGAACGAAACCGAAGCGCTGACCTGGTTCACCAAGGCCGGTGATGCGGGCTCGGCCGAAGCAGCGTGGCAGGCCTCGCAGGCGTACTTCAAGGGGCACGGCACCGCGAAGAGCGATAGCGCGGGAATGGAATGGCTCAAGAAGGCTGCCAACCTGAAGCAACCTGATGCGGTGAAGGAATTGAAGAAGCGGACCGGCCAGTGATGCTGATCCACGAAAAAACGTCGAGCAGGAAAACCTTGTCCGGTTCCCTGCTCGACTCGTGTCATCGGGACGGCGGGATTTGAACCCGCGACCCCTGCAACCCCATTGCAGTGCGCTACCGGACTGCGCTACGTCCCGTCATGAGCGCCGCAATGATAGTCGAATCCACAGGACCGAGTAAGGGGCGCGTGGCCGATCCTCTTCCGCTGCACGCAGTGATCGATCGCGGGTCCGGCGACGGGCCGATCATCGTTCTCCTCCATGGCCGCGGCAGCGATGAACGCGATCTCGAACCACTCGGTCGCATGCTGCATCCCGACGCCACCGCCGTCTCGATTCGAGCGCCATTTCCGGCAGCGCCATGGGGCTACGGGCCGGGGTACGCCTGGTATCAGTTTCTCGGCGGTACCACGCCCGACTCGGAATCATTCGAGCACGGCCAGGAAGCGCTCGCAGCGTTCCTTGCCGTATTGCCGGCGCACCTCGGCCGTCACGATGTTCCGGTCATTCTTGGCGGATTCTCGCAAGGCGGGACATCGTCGCTGGCGTATGTGATGCGGCACCCCGGTGCGGTGCACGGCGTCATGGTCTTCTCGGGGTTTCTCGCCGATCATCCGTCCGTCGAAGTCACCGCCGAACGCGTCGGATCAACACCGATCTTCTGGGGCCACGGAACCGCAGACAGCGCGGTGCCATACGACGCGGCCGAAGCGGGCTGGCGGACGCTACGCGCCGCTGGCGCCAGGTTGGAAGCGCACACCTACACGGGGATGTCTCACACCATCAGTGAAGTGGAACTGCGCGATGCTGCGGTCTGGCTCGATGGAGTGCTGAGGGATCCAACGGAAAGCGGCGCCTCAAGGTAGAGGCGCCGCTTCATTGTGCCGGGTGGGCGCGGTCAGAGCCACTGGTCAGATTTGAACTGACGACCGCTCGATTACGAATCGAGTGCTCTACCCCTGAGCTACAGTGGCAGTGTCACCTGCATGCCCTGGCGCGGATTCGAACCGCGACGCCTTGCGGCACTACCCCCTCAAGATAGCGTGTCTACCAGTTTCACCACCAGGGCGTGGCGCGGGTCAGTATAGCGCGCACGCCCGATGGGGTCAACGTGCCATCAGAAGCGACGCCCTGATTGGAGCGTGAGCGAAAGACCAACGTACAGGAACCGCTCGGACAAGGTTTCGTCGCCGGCGTGGGGGTAACTCGCCTGGTAGAAATCGATCACCGGACCGACCGCGACGTGCGGCGTCAGCGCGAACTCCCATCCCGCACCGATGTTGCCGATGAATCCGTTTTCGGTCACGCCCGTTCCGTCGTTGAAATCGGTGGTGCTCCACCCCATGCCGAGGCCGCCCTTGAGATAGAGCCCGTCACGCCGAGACGGATAGAACTGCCCGCTCAGCAGCAAGCCGACGGTCCGCTCGGTATTGGGGCCGTTGTCGGCGCTCCAGCCGAAGAGTTCTCCCCCGAGCCGGACGTTGCGGGAAGGCGTACCGCCAAGGCGCAGCTGGAACGAGGGAGAGGTGATCGATTTGCGCCACGTGTCGTCGGATGGAATGGCGTTTCCGTCGGGATCGAGAATCGCGCACGGCTCCGTTTCGAACTTGCACTGTTCACTGCCAGCGCCAACCGAGCCGGTGAAGTAGAGACCGGCGCGTACCGGGCGTGGCGGCAACTCGACGAGCCCGCGATCACGCCGCTGGGCTTGGAGTGCCGAGGCGGATCCAGCCATCAGAATGACAAGGGCGAGATATTTCGGGTTCGGTCGCATGATGTCTCCTCTGTACAGGTGCCAACGTTAGACGAGCGGAAGGTTCCCGGCCCCACTACAGCAGGCGACATGCCATTAGGCTATGTTGTGAAGTCGCAATGCTTTATCCTGAAAATCGCCTCTGACGGGGCGTCAGGATTGTCCTCTCCAAGGGTCACGATTGTCTGGATTCCGACGTTTTTTGATGATCGCCGCTTCGCTCGGCATGGCCGCGGTGACGATTTCCCTCGGCCGCTGGCAGCTGCGCCGCCTCGCCGGCCGGAAGGCAAGCAACGCAGTCTTCCTGGCGGCGCAGGCAGAATCGCCGATTCATCTCCCGCAGGACCTCTCGCCGGGTATTGCGATCGATTCAGGACGGCGCATCGTCGCACGGGGAACGTTCGATGTCGCGCGTCAGCTACTGCTGCGCGGGCGGGTGCAGAACGATGCGCCGGGACTCGAGGTCGTGACGCCGCTGGTGCTGCAAGGCGACAGCACGGTCCTTTGGGTTGTTCGAGGATTTGTGGGATCACCCGATGCGGCGACGCCGCCGGACTCGATCCCCGCGCCAGGCAGCGGTGAAGTGACGGTGACGGGGGTGGCCTTCGCCATTCCACGCGCTGCCGACAGCGGACGGCCGCTCGTGCATAACGGCGTCAGCACCTGGCAGCGGCTCGATCAACGCGTCACGCATGCCCGCGCGACCGGTTCACTCGACGTCGATCTCCTCCTTGCGGGCGACACGACCGGTCCGGGGAAATTGGCGACGATTCCATTGCCGGAGATCAGCAACGGACCGCATCTCAGCTACGCGATTCAATGGTTCGGGATGGCCTTCGCCGTCCTGCTCTTTCCGGTGATCATCCTGTGGCGAGAGCGGCGGGCCGCAACGACGGCGCCCTAGTGCCGCCGCACGACCTCGGCCAGCGCCACCCCTTCGACCTGCTCAAGCGGTGCGATGCCGAGAAGGGACGCCAGCGTGGGCGCAATGTCGACGGTCCGCACAACGCGGTCGATTCGCGCCGCCCGCTCTCCCGGCACGCGGAAGAGCATCGGCACCGTGACGTCGTCCGGATTGGTCGTGCCATGGGTCGTTCCATCGCTGCTGCCGCTGAATATCCAATGTGGGTTGGCACTCACCGCCACGACCCACGAGAACTCGGGCGGGAGCTGCCGGCGCCAGCGCATCAGGTCGAGATCATCACGCGACCCCGCCGCCAGCGTGCGGGGCGTGTATACCCGCCGCACCCCAGGAAGCTTCGCGATCGAGGCGGCGAGGGCGGTGGCGATCGAGTCGACGTTCGCACCGCGTGCACCCAGCGAGTCGAAGTTGCCGAAGATCAATCCTGCCTCGGTCGAGGCGCGCAGGCCGGGGTAGCCGTGGGACTGACTCCAGGCGTTGAGTGCGCGGACCTGTGGAACGAGGTTGAGTCGACCTCCCGCGCCGGCCTCGGGGAACTCGGTCCCGCCGTGGTCCGCGGTCAGCGTGATGATCACCCGATCGAGCGGGACGACGGTCGCGAGTGAATCGAAGAAATGGCCGAGCCATCGATCGACGTTGAGCACATGGTCGTGCATCTCGCGCGACCCGGGCCCCCATTTGTGACCGACGGCATCGGTGGACGAGAGCGAGACCGATGCGAAATCGACCTCCGGCCCCTTCCCCAGTCGCATCGCACGAATGCCGGTGAAGAGCACATCGAGCGTGAGCGAATCCATCACCGAAAAATCCGGCAGGGCCTCGGCAGCGCCCGCCGAGTCCGCCGGAATCACGTGAGGGAAGAGGCGATCCTTGCCGCCGGCTTCGAACGGCCGGTCATCGGGTTCCGGGTACGAGGATGGATCGCGCGACAGCGTCCAGGACGTGCCCTTCAGGTGATCGACCGGATCGCGTGCATTCCAGGCGCGAAGCCACGCCGGAAGCGTGTCCGCGTAGTACGTACTGGTGGTGAAGCGACCCTGGGAATACCAGAACACTCCTGTGCGGGTCTTGCCCATAGGAAGAATGGCGCCGCGGTCTTTCCGCGAAACCGACAAAGACTTGGTATTGGGATCGCGTGCGAGCATCCAGTCCAAAAGCGTCGTACCAAGGAAGCGCCGGGGAGACGCGCCGGTCGCGGACGATCCGAGAAGCGGAGCGGACGCGTCGGGCACACCAAGCCCGTTGGTGACAATCCCGGTACGTGCCGGCGATCTACCACTCATCATGGTGGAATGGCCGGGCGCAGTTTCAGTGATGGCGTGGTCCTGCTCGCCGTGCGGGTAGAAAATCCCGCTGTGGAGCAGGAAAGCGAGGCCACCCGTGAACTGGTCCCGCCAGCGGTCAAGGTAGTCGGGGCGGAATTGGTCGATGGCAATGGCAAGAACCAGCCGCGGCCTGGATTGTTGTCCAATAAGGGGGAGCCATGGACAGGAAAGAGCTAACAGGGGCAGCAGGCGAATCGTCGTACGACGCATCGGGACCATCAGGTAGTCGGGGGTCGACATTAGAATTCTGGCGCAGCGGTCGCCAGAATAAAGGAGCCGCTGGGATGGAACGTAATACAAGGCAACGCGGGGCAATCCGGCGAGCGTTTCAGCGTGCCGACCGGCCCCTCGGCACCGGCGAGGTTCTGGAGCTGGCCCGATCGGAAGTCGGCGGTCTCGGGATCGCCACGGTCTATCGCAACATCCGGACACTGGTGGACGAGGGGTGGCTCACCACCGTCGAGTTGCCTGGTGAGGTTCCGCGCTACGAATTGCGCGGCAAGCCGCACCATCATCACTTTCGGTGTCGCAATTGCGACCGGGTTTACGAGGTAACGGGATGCGTTGGATCGCTCGACGAGCTGGTGCCCCCGGGATTCT
>DASYCE010000014.1 GCA_036500345.1 Gemmatimonadales bacterium
GTCTCCCCACAGACCGCACCAATCCCGCCATCAACAAGCCTACCCCACCACCCCCACCCCCGCCTCCACCAGATACCGATACGTCCCCTCATAAAACTCGACCTTCCGGGAGGCATCCCGTTGATCCCCCGGCGGCACAAAAATCACCATCCCCTGGCGCGCCCGCGTGAGTAGCACCCGGTAGGCATTCAGCAAATACCGCTGCCGCTCCGGCTGCAGCGTCCGCTGCCACTTCTCCCCCCGGAACTGGAAATACCCCCACCCATTTGCGGTTCGCCGTAGATCCGCGTCCCACGTCATGCAGACCCAGTCCAGCTCCAACCCCTGGATCTGGAACTCCGTCGCCGGGTCCTCCATATACCACGACGACCGCGGGTCGTCCCGATTGTTGAGGAAATAGTGCACCGGATCGGTCTTCACCCGCACGTCGATCGCATGCGGCTTGAGCCGCATCGCACTCGACGACGCCACCAGCCCGTACCGCTCCGACCCGCGCGCATGATCGCGAATCCACTCCTTCGCCACATCCAGGTCCCGCGTCACCGCGATCGGATACCGCTTCACCACCTCCGCCAGCACGCCACGCGCCCGGTCCTCTTCGAGATCGAGCACGCACTTCACGAACTCCGACACCCGCTCCGATCGGAACGATCGCATCGACACGGCGAGGTGGAATGCTTCGTCTGGAACCACCGAAGTCGGTGAAAGCTGCTGCACGCTCTCGAGTGCGGCGTACTCGGTATCTGTCAGCCTCGGCGAGACATACACCCGCCATTTGGGGAAGTGTTCGCGCACCGCATCGAGCCACGTCGCGATCCCCGCCTCGCCATCATTGATCTCCTGCCCACCACCCACCAGGCAGACGATCACTGCCCAGTCCGCCCTGCGGTCCATGTACCCAATCAGGAACTGCGCCTCCGACTGGTCAAACTCCTTGAGCCCCTTCTTCCGCCGCATGAAGTCCGACGTCTTGGCGCGATTCCACGCCCGCTGCGCCTCGTCGAAGATCACCACATGATCGACCGGCGGATTCGTCGTGTCCTTCACCCCCGCGTCGCGGAAGTGGTGGATGTTCTGGATGAACTGCTTGACCGATTGCCCCGCCTTGTTCTTGAGGAGCTTCTCGCCGGCCGCCTTCGCGCGCGCCACATCGCTCCGGATCAGCGCTTCACGCAACACCGCGACCAGCGGACCATTCCCCGAGAGGAAGACCGCATGCGTCGGCGACTCCTCGTCCCGCTGCTGCGTCGCGACATTCAACCCGACCAGCGTCTTTCCCGCGCCCGGAACGCCGGTGACGAAGACAATCGACTTGTCGCCCCGCATCCGCGACTCCTCGATCACCTCTTCCACTCGACGCGACGTGACCTGCAGGTTCCTGGCGCCCGCATCGCTGCGCGAAATCGCCTCGACCGAGTGTTGCGAGTAGAGGACCCGTGCCGCCTCGATGATCGTCGGCGTCGGATGATACGTCGACCGCTCCCACCCCTCGCCATCAAGTGGGTCACCGTCGACCAGCGCCAGCCCGCTGCGAATCGCCGAGGCGAGGCCGGATCCGTTGCAGCAGTAGGGCGGGCGGACGCCGTCGGAAAACGCCTTCGCCCACGGTCCATGCGACGCCGGCGCGTTGGTCGCGACGAGGATCGGCAGAATCGGCGCCGCGTGGCTGGCGAGATGGAAGTTTTTGAGGTCGAGCGCGTAGTCCCACGCCTGATTCACCGCGTCGCGCGGATACTCCGACTCACCGACCTTGAATTCAATCGGGAAGATTGCGGGCCCGGAAATCAGCACCGCATCGACTCGGCTCCCGAGGCGCGGGACTTCGAATTCAAGGTAGAGATACCCGTTGACGCCGGCGAGGGCAGGGCGGAGGAGCTCGATGCTTTCTCGCCAGGCGTCGCGCTGCGCCGTCGTCACATCGAACGAGCTCGCCGCCGTCAGTCGCCCCAGCAGCGCGTCATCCGACGTGCCGAGAAATGCGGCGACTGACACCCCAACCCAGGCGTTCGACAGCCGCCGAGTGCCGGAATCAGAAGAGGGATGCTGCGGGTCGGGCAGATCGGCGTCGATCAGGGCCAGCCACGTCAGATGGGTTAGATCGGACGATAGCCGAGGAACAGGGCAGGCACCAGGCTACTCGGCCCAATGCACCCCCTCACCCCCTGAGACGAAGCGCCCGATACCGCGAGGGAGCAACTCCCATCTGCCGCGTGAACACTCGCGTGAAGTGGCTCTGGTCATAGAACCCCGCCTGGACCGCCACGAACGATAGCGGCGTCGACGCCGCAAGCAGCTGTTCCGCCGCCCATTCGATCCTGAGCTGGCGGACGAACTCGCCGATGCTGCAGCCGTTCGCGGAGCGAAACGCACGGGTGAGATGTGCGGGATGCACTCCGGCCCCTCGCGCCAGTTCATCGAGGGTATGGTGCGAGCGAAAGTCGTCCCGGATTCGCTCGATCACCTGCGCCAGCCATGACGGCGCCGCGACCGCCTGCCCGGTGGACCGGCTCGCCACGCCGATCAGCTCGAGCGCCAACCCCTCGAGAACCAGCGGCGTTGCCGAGTCGCCGGTCCGCAGTTCGCGCACTGCCCGCCGCGCCAGCGTCACCGCCACCGGTGCCCGCCCGCAAACCGGCGCATCCGGAAGCTGGATCTCCTGGTCGATCAGTGCGTGGCGCCACGGGGTAAACTCGACGAGCAACACGCGCACTTCCGTGTTGCCATACGATTCAGCGTGACTGACGCCAGCCGGTTCAAGCGTCATGGTGCCGGCTGCGCACTGATGGTCCGTCCGATGCATCCGCTTCAGGTATCCGCCAGTCAGCACCACGGCGAGTCCGGCCAGTTCATGCGAGTGCCACGCCGAACGGCCGTTCGCCGGGTACCGCGCCTCGGCGATCGCAAGACCGCCCACTTCCCGCGAACGCACCCGCGCGCCCGCGGTCGGCCGCAGTTGTCCCTGCAATGCGTCATTTGTCCAAATCCCATCGTTCTGGTGCACGACTCCCTCCCTGCTGCGCCCTACGTTTGCCCATGAGATGCTCCGGAGCACCGGAAGCGTTGCACTATCCCTGAACCGAGGGTGAACACCATGAAAAGTCACGCCGTGGGGCAATCCCTTCTCATCGCCTTTGCGGCGTGCACCCTCTGCACCGCCTCCCGCGCAGGCGCACAGGTGCCGGCGAAGTCCACTCTGCCGGGTGACGCAGCGCTCACGCGGCGCGTCGATTCGATCTTCGCACCGTACGACGCAGCCGGATCACCCGGTTGTGCCGTGGCGGTGATCAGCGCCGGACGCATTCGCTATGAACGAGGCTTCGGACTCGCCGACGTCGCGAGTGGCGCGCGAATCACTCCGGCATCGGTCTTCGGCCTGGCGTCGCTGACCAAACAATTCACGGCCTTCAGCATTCTGCTGCTGGCCCAGGATCATCGCCTGTCCCTCGACGATGACGTACGAAAATGGATCCCGGAACTACCAGACTATGGCGTGCCGATGGGTCAGATCACCATCCGGCGGGTGTTGTATCACATCAGCGGCATCCCGAACTACCTGGCGATGCTCAATACCGGCTGGGCGATCACGGATCCGCTCACACAGCACGACGTGCTGGAGTTTCTCAAGGACAAGCCGCTCGATTTCGCTTCGGGATCCCGCTACAGCTACAGTAATTCCGGCTACGTGCTCCTCGAAATGATCGTGAAACGCGCCTCGGGCAAGTCACTGCGCGAGTTCGCCCAGGCACGGATCTTTGGTCCGCTGAAGATGACGTCCACCACCTACCGCGATGATCACTCCCGTCCCATCCCTGGGCTCGCGAACGCATACATCAGCAAAAGCACCACGGTTCCTGGTGATCAGCGCCTGGTCGAGAACGGTCCCGAGTGGCAGCTGGCAAACTCCAGGACCGATGTAGTCGGCGACGCCGGCCTCTACTCGACGGTCGAGGACCTCGCCCGCTGGGACGCCAATTTCTACAGCGGTGCCGTCGGCGGACTGGCGCTCGTTCGCATGATGCAGCGGGGAGGTGTGCTCACCTCCGGCGATACCGTCGCATACGGGGCAGGGTTGATGCTCGGTGCGTTCCGCGGCCTCCGCACCATCGGCCACATCGGCGGGTGGAGCGGATATCAGACCTGGCTCGTTCGCTATCCCGACCAGAAGTTCACGCTGGCGATTCTCTGCAATCGGCGCGGCTTCACCCCCGACCGCGATCCGAGCCACGCGATTGCCACGATCTACCTTGGCAAACAAATGGTGGTGCCGGAGGTCGCGCTGGTGGTAACCGAGGCGTTCGACCATGGCGGTGCAGATTCCGCGGTGCGCGCCTATCATGCATTGCGGGCTCGGTATCCGGCGATTGCCTTTGAGGAAGACCAGCTCAATGCGCTGGGATATCAGTTGATGGCGACGGGCAGGATCGAGGCGGCGATCGTGGCATTCCGTCTCAACGTCGAGGCGTATCCCCGGAGCGCAAATACCTGGGACAGTCTCGCCGAGGCGTACATGAACCACGGCGACAAGGCGCTCGCGATCGAGAATTATGAACGGTCGCTGGCACTCAATCCGGAGAATGCCAATGCGGTCAAGATGCTGTCGAAACTCCGCGGGCCGTAACTGATGACCGGCATTCGGCTCTCCGTCGCGGGTCACCAGTTTTCCGCACGCCTGGAGGAGGCAACGGCGCCGGCAACGTGCGCTGCCTTCCGCACACTCCTGCCGCTGCGGGGAAAGCTCCTGCAGGCGCGGTGGAGCGGCCAGGCGCTCTGGCTACCGCTCAACGGATTGCAACTCCCGGCGGGACCTGAAAACGTCAAGCACCGCCCGGAACCTGGCGAGATCCTCTTCTATCCCGGTGGAGAGAGCGACCCCGAGATTCTGATCCCCTACGGGGTGACGGCCTTTGCGGCGCGATGCGGACCGCTCTCGGGAAACCACTTTCTCACGCTGGAGCTCGACGCGGCAACGCTGCTGGAGTTTGGTCGCCGGGTGTGGTTCGACGGAGCAGTCGAGGCCGTGTTCGAACAGGTCACTTCAGGGACCTCGTGACGAAGGCCGACCTCGAGGTCCTCACTTTCAAGACCGCTGCCGAATGGAGAAAGTGGCTCCTGAAGCATCACACCACCTCTCCCGGCGTCTGGCTACAGATCTCCAAGAAATCCTCTACCGAGCCGTCCGTCACCTACACCGACGCCCTCGACGAAGCATTGTGTTTTGGCTGGATCGACGGACAGAAGAAATCCCATGACGCCACGTCGTTCCTCCAGAAATTCACCCCTCGTCGCCCACGCAGCATCTGGTCGAAGCGCAACCGCGACCACGTCGCTCGGCTCATCAAGGAAAAACGCATGACGAAGGCGGGATTGAATGAAGTCGCAGCTGCCAGGAACGACGGTCGCTGGGAAAGCGCCTACGATTCGCCGAGTACCATGAAAGTCCCTGACGACTTCATCCACGCGCTACAGAAAAACAGGAAGGCCTACGACTTCTTCCTCACCCTCAACAAAGCCAATATCTACGCCATCGCCTGGCGACTGCAGACCGCGAAAAAGCCGGCAACCCGCGAACGACGCATGCAGGTACTCCTCGACATGATGCGCGCTGGAAAGAAGCTTCACTAGGCCGGTGGCCTCAGCTCCCCGCAGGCCCACTCCCGCACTCCCTCCGCACCCGACATCCCCCACACCTTGGCCCTCTCCAGTCCCGCCGCAAACGTTCCGCCGTGCCATCCGAATCCGAGCCCCAGGTGGCTGCGCGGGCGCTAGCGGTTCACTATCCCGGGGTGAGCCTCGATCCATTCCTCAACAAACAGGCGATAATCCAGGAACGACATTTCACGCTGGGTCAGCTGCACTTCCTTGCAAAGCGCCGGCAGCTGTCGTTGAAAGGCGATGTAACGGTGGGCGATTGCAGCTGGACCAGGGAGCCGTGGGCGGTGGGGTAACTGCGTGCGCAGCCAATTACGAACGGCGCCGAGTGCCTGTCCCACCTCGTTGTGGTGAGTTCGAATGTCCTGCCCTGCGATGTCGGAACAATAAATCTGATAGCGATAGGGCTCGCGATCGAGGATCAGGCACGCCTTGTTGCGGTGGGCCGGTTTCCCGTAGTGCCTGGCGCCAAGGAAAAGCCCGAGCTCGAGGGGCATGTTGAATCGCGGCAGTCGATGCGCGCCATCCAGCGTGGTTCGAGAAAGATCGTGGATTCCGAACCGGGATTCGCCGATGATCTGAATGATCTTCGCGAACCGTGCTTCTCCCGCGTCTTCCTTCTCCAAGGCGCATCGCGACACGAGGCCGCACTCGTGCACGGCGAAAACAATCGCCCGAAACAACTTTCGGTAGCGGAGATCGAAGGGAACGTTGAGGAAGACCTGTTGGGGGGCGTCCGTCATGGCGGGGATGCGGCGCGCCGTGGCGGGCGCCAGATCCTATTTCGAGGCGCCGAAGTGGCCTAGTACGCGGGACCACTCCTTGCCACCCTTCTGCCACGCAGCCGGCGTCTTGTCAGTCCGCGTTTCAAACTGCTTGCCAATTTTCCTCACTGCACGCTTGGCACGGGCGCGGGTGAGTCCGGTCCGGTGGGTTGCGCGGGACGAAGACTTGCTCGAGTTCGTGGACACCTGCTTGCTTGCCATGGGTGAATACTGCTCCTGGCTGGTCAGCGAGACAACCCCGACAAACGGCGCAGGGGACTGATTTGCGCGGTATAATCCCCGCATGCCAACCCTCCGCAGCTCCTCGACGGATCGCTCGGCGCTCGCCACACTCATCTTCCTCGGTTGCCTCCTCGCCTGCTCCTCCGATTACATCCAGACCAACACCACCGGCCCCGACAACGACCCCACGCCGCCGCCTCCCGACGGTGTCGCCGCCTTCTCCGTTGCACCGATGAACACCACCGGCACCCTCACGCCCCTGGGCTCGCTCGCGCCGCCGGGCCACGTCCTCCCCACCAATCACGTCTACTTCTACGCCGTCGACTTCGACCACCCGCCGGCGATTCCCGACAGCACCATTCGCCCCGTCTACGCTCCCACCACCGGCACCGTCAGCTACATCATCCACGCCCCCACCGATCCCGACTACAAGATCGTCTTCCGCGTCACCAACACCTTCTACTATATGCTCGGCCACGTCGTCCTCACTCAGCCGCTCAAGGTCGGCGACATCCTCCACGCCGGCGACCAGGTCGGCACCAGCGATCCCGGCGCCACGGTCGACCTCGGCGCCTACGACAAGTCGGTGACGCTCACCGGTTTCGCGAATCCTGCACGGTACGGCGACGAGACTCTCCATTGCGTCTCGCCGTGGGCGTATTTCACCGAACCGCTCCGTTCGCAGTTCTACGCCCGACTCCGTCGCGTGCCGAGTGCACCCGACAAGGACGGCCACATCGACCTCGATCGCATCGGCACCCTCGCCGGCGCCTGGTACGATCAGTCGCTCCCGATCGACAGCACCGAATCGCCGACCGGATGGCTGCGAACTGTCGCCTTCGTCACCGACTACAACGATCCGTCGCTCGTCCGCGTCTCGATCGGCGGCACCATCGCCGTGCCGGGACTCTGGACCATTCCACCTGGCACGCCACGCCCGGAAAACGTCACGCCGTCGAGCGGCCTCGTGGCGTATCCGCTGACGTACACCGAGTCGACCAATGTGCAGTGGGGTTTGATGCTGCTGCAGATGACCGACGCGACGCATCTGCGCATCGAGGTCTTGCCGGGGAGTCAGGCGTCGAGCGGGGCGTTCGACGCGGGGGTGCACAGCTACGTTCGCTGAGCTGGGTTCAGCCTACATCTCTCCCGGCGAACGCCGGATTCCGCAGCGCTGCGCAGTCGCCATGGTGCCCGATAATTCACGGCGAAAGGACAACGCGCGGCGGCAGCTGCGCTGACAGTACCTTGACCGGGCCCGCGGACCGTTCCCTTGCGAAATGGCCGATCGGCGGTATCTCTATCGGTCCTCACCCCCGGCGAATTGCTTGCGACGTCCTTCAACATCTTACAACGTTCTCGTTGGAATAGCGTTCGTCGCCTGCCTGGGCGGTTGTGCTGATTTTGATCGGCTCGCTGACGGGGTCAACCCGAGGCCGCTGCAAGACAGTAGTCTTGCGCCGTTTGCTGCCTACCGAGGTGATATCGTTTGGGGTAGACCACTCAAGGCCCCCGGAGTGAGTGATTTTCAGGTGAGCGGTCTAACCGGCCGCGCGTCGGAACAGGTCGCGTTCAAACGCAATGAGATCGTGCGTGTGGTTGTTACCAACGTGAATCCCTTTTTGTTTAACTACGCTATCGCAGCTAAGGACAGTCAAATCGTTCAGGAAGCATCGCCGCTGGACTTCTTCAATTTGGCGTTTAAGCCTTTGGGCCTGAGCATACCCTCGGCGCCGCCGCCTCGAACCGCGGCCGCATTCTCGGTGGGTCAACCGCTCCCCAGCTGTCCCGATGGACCGGAGCCGCAACGGGCAATTACGGCGCTAGCCGACAACGCATGGCTCTCCCTCAAGAAGATCGACACCATTCTTGCTACGACGCTGCTCGACGGGGACCGGTCCCGGTCGGAGTTCGATGCTCAGGCTGGCACTATCTACAATTCTCAGATCGCCGCAAGAGAAGTACATGACGCCGCCCAGCGAGCGTCCCGTGCTCTCGGATGGCTATCTGACTCGATTACGAATGATGTAGCCGTGATCAATGTCTTGCTGTCCGTGACGCAATCGCGCCTTGACAGTGTGAGAGATCTCGTCAAGCCGAACAAATCGAAGATCGACGTGGCCTGCCCGAAGCTTACAGCGACTCAGTCCGAACTGGACAAGGATGTTGGGAACGCACAAACCTATCTCAACACCCTCCGTACTGAACGGGACGCTGCGAGAACCGCGTACCGTACATTCCAGAACACAGTCGACGATCCGGCAGCATACTATGCGATGCTTATGCTTCCTCGATTCGACAAACCGATGGACATCACCATTCGGGTATCGCGGTCCCACGTTGCACCTGCGGTGCTGTTCACACCAGTTGACGATGGCGCAAGATCGCCCGGCGGCGGCGGGGCGGACGGCAATTCGTCGAACCGAAGCGCAGTGACTGCAACGGCAACAGTGACCGTTCCAACCGCGAATTCCACGAATGGTCCACCAGATCCGACGTCGCCTGCGCCAAAGTCAAGCACCGCAACAGGGACCACTCCCGCGGCAAAGCCGGCCGCCGCCGGCGGCGACCAGGGATCCCTCACCACCCTCACCGAGCAGCGCCTCCATCTCGGCGGCAAGCCGGAATTCTCCATCGGTGTCGGACTGATGGTCGCGTCAGTCAGCAATCGGCAGTACAGCGCCGTCGCGTCCGGCCCGCCGAACGCGGGCCCCGGGACCACGACATACCTCGTCGGCCTCACGGGGAACAATCAGTTCCGTCTGGTTCCGGCGATCACGTTGAACGCCCGGCTCTGCTCGCTCGACAGCAAGGAGCGCTGGAGCCTCCACGGCGTATTCGGTACCGGCCTCCGAACGCAGGGCGCCGGGACATCCCTCGACTATCTCGCCGGTCTCGCCGTGTCCCCCAAGGATTCGAAGTTCATGATCAACGCGACCGTCTACGCCGGCGATCAGCAACGCCTCGGCGGTCTGAGACTCGGCGACGAACTTCCAACCAACACTGTTCCCGTTCAGACCTCCACGCGCGTCGGCGTCGCCGTGGGCTTCACCTTCCAGGTGTATTGACCTGATGCCGATGCGCCGCGCCCAGTGGGTCGCCGCCGCTGCACTCCTCAGCGTGATCGGCTGCCAGGACGAGGGGACGCTCGGCGCCCGCGGCCCGCTCCCGGCATTCGTCTTCGCCGATCAGCCGCTCTCCGCTCCCGCCGACTCGGTGTCGGACATCAAGATCGAACTCGATCTGGTCGGCGTGTCGCCACTCGTCGCCACGACTGCGACCTTCACCACCACCCTCGGCACGTTCGAAGGGACCAGCCGCGTCACTACGATCAGCGTCCCCGTCAGCTCATCGCGCAGGGCAGAGGCTCTCCTTCGCGCTCCGACTACCGCCGGTACGGCGCTCGTCACCGCAACAGTCGGCGGCTACAGCAAGACGACGACCGCCCAGTTCACGGTGAATTGCCCGACGACGATCCTCGTTGGCCTCTCGAAACCTTCAGCCGTGAGCGGCGATTCCGTCCTGGTCACCGCAACGCTCCTTGGCAAGACCGGAATTGCCTCGAACGGTACTGTCGTCTCCTTCAGCGCCTCTCTCGGCAGCTTTGCGACGGCTGTGGCCACGAGCGGAGCAACCGGCATGGTGACCGCGTTCTATTCCGCCGCGACTCTTCCACCGCTCCAGTCCTCGGCGGTCGTCACATTGACGGCGCACGTCGATAGCGTCGGCAGCTGCCCAGCCGACACCGGATCCGCCAATCTTGCCGTGACTGCTCCGGTCGTCGTGCCGCCTCCGGCCATTGCGTCTATCACGCCGTCGCCACTCGCGGTTGGTACCAATACCATCACGATATTCGGAAGCGGTTTGAGTCCCCAGGCGATGGCGGTCGTCACCGATTCGAACGGGACGAGCGTCATATCGACCTCAAATACGGTCGCAGCGGGAGGTACTTCGCTCACGGCGACCGTCATCTTCCACGGTGCCGGGACCTATACCATCACGGTTTCCAATCCCGACGGGCAAATATCGAACAAGCTGGTCGTGAAGGTACCCTAGAACTTCTCCTGAAAAGTCCGTCCTACCGCCAGAAGATCTCCCCCACCTCAACGACACACTCTTCCGCGATCGCCGGATGCCGCCAGCGCAGCGTCTCCCGCTCGACGACGGGAAAGTGCGCCTCCGGCGTCCATACCTCGACCTGCGCATTGTCGATGTCGACGACCCAGTACGTCGGAATGCGCTGTTCCTGATAGAGCCGCCGCTTGGTGAAGCGGTCAGCGCGAATGGAACTCGGGCTGAGTGCCTCGACGACGAGATGCAGCGTGGTGACGTCGGACCACTTGCCCGACGTGAGAAACGCGTCGAGATCCGCCACGAAGAGATCCGGCTGCACCAGCGTGTCGTCGTCCCAGGAGATGTCGGCGGGGGACCAGAGGAGTTGTTCGATGCTGTGAGCCGAGAGATACCGGTCGAGAATGCGGAAAACTCGCGACAGTACCAGCTGATGCATTCCACCCGGTGCTGGCGTCACGAGCAGTTCACCGTGCACGGTTTCGTAGCGCTTGCCGTCGTCGGGGAGACGGCGCACGGCATCGGCAGAGAAGTATTCCAGCAGCGGCATGGACATAGT